>DAOLVF010000111.1:0-6012 GCA_035420565.1 Spirochaetota bacterium
ACATGACAAAAGGTTCAAGTTTAAAATGCCGTTGCGAACCATTGATTCAACAACCGTAAGACTGTACAATACTTCATCAGTACAATAAAAAAATTTTAGAAGGTGAATAGCATGGAGCTTAGAACAGTTATCCGTCATATTCATGGTTATGCGGTTGGATTTACTATTTTTTTGGTATGTTTGCCCGCAGTGATCTATTTCATTGCCAGCTATTTTCATCAACTGATACCTGCAGGCATCATTGGCAATACTATTATACGGGTGCTGGTGTCGGTGGTGCTGTTTCTTATTGGGCTTATCTTTATGATATGGTCAAATGTTGCTTTGCTTGTAATTGGCAAAGGCGGTCCTGTGGATGCGTTTAATGTTTCCATTAGTCCGCGTACAAAGCATCTGGTGGTAAAGGGCCTCTATCGTTATACGCGTAATCCTATGGTTTTTGGTGCATTATGTTGTTATATTGCATTTGCGTTGTATCTCAATTCGTTAGTTGTTGTTGTTTTCATTCTGGCGTTTGTTCCAGTCATCATCATATATTTAAAGCAAACTGAAGAAAAACGTTTAGAACAGGATTTTGGCCAGGAATTTCGCGAATATTCTAAGAAAGTCTCAATGCTTTTGCCGCTGCCACCTCATAAATAATGTTATTTTTTTGCTATAATCATCTGCCATGCTTTGTCGGATAGCTGTAATACCTGTGGTTCCTTAAATCCTGCATTATGTAACCATGCAAAGTATTCTTCGCGTGCATATATATTGCCATGTTTGCTCTGGGTAAGCATATGGAGTGCCAGCGTTGCTCCTAAATAGCTTTCATCCCTGAGATTGTCAAAGATTGCAATGATCCCATCAGGATTTACAATGTCATAGCACATGCTGATAATCTTCTGGTTATCCTGCGGCGATTGCCCATGACACAGATTGCCTAAAAATGCTATATCAACCTTACAGTGAGGCAGAGCAACGGTGGCATCACCGGCTATTATTTCTATATCTGGTATATCCTTTAATGCATCCTGTGTTATTGCCAGCGATTGCGGAAGATCAAATATGATGGTTTTAACTCCTCGTTTTACAAATTCTCTGGCGATAGTTCCCGGGGCTCCGCCTATGTCAATGCATGATGAAGCAGTGCAATAAGCAAGGCACAGGCTGACTACCTCCGGAGTTATTTTTTTCTTCCATGGCGAATCCATCCCTTTTATAAAATCCTGCATGGATAGCTCCTTGAAGCTTGATTCATCAGGAGTACCGGTCTTCAGTACGTAGGGAAGTGTCTGCCATGGATGCATCAGGTATAACAAAAATTTCAGGAAGTCGCCATCGTAATCGTCGCTTTCTTCGTTTACCAGATGATCAATGCAGTATTGTGTGGGGCTATAGATATCGTTATCCTTTTGCAAATAGCCCATCTCAACCAGTGCCTCTAATAATATCCATGTTGCCCGTGTGTCAAACTGCATTCGCCGGGCAAGTGCAGATGCAGTATCGGGTTTATTGCCAAGCTGGCGGAATACACCTAACTTGTGTGCCTGTCCAACAAAGATTGCCTCTTCAAGGTAGTGCTGTAACGTTCGTACTGATGTAGGGGTCAGAGCCATTCTATACCTGCTTATTAATTTTTATTAATCAGTCATATATCATCAATAACTATCGCCACAATTATTGTAATGGTTTTTGGGCGTACAGTATAATACTTTTGGGAAAAAAATTGTCAAAAAAGCGCTCCACCTTCTGCATAAAAGGAGAAAAAAGGGTACGGGTTAAAAAGTTGCGATAGTGCCTGGTCATTGGCTGGTCCTCAAGATGAAGCCCAACCACGCATCGGATGAGCCAGTAGATAGTATGGAATGAATGACGGAAATCAACCGCATAGATTTTTAGCCCGTTATTTTCCATGATGGCTGCCAGCTTTTTGGGGACGTACTTGCGGATGTGCCCTCCGGGGGATGTGAAGTACTCATAGGTCAAAGTGTCGTAGAGCATTTCGGAAATATAGGTTGGAACGGTAATGGCAATCAGCCCGCCTGGCTTTAACACTCGTGCCAGCTCATGACATGCCTGATTATCATCAGGCACATGTTCCATGACCTCGGCACAGATAACGCGGTCAAAGGTGTTATCCCTGAAAGGGAGCTTCAGCGCATTCCCCAACAATACCTGAAAATGGGTACCCTGCTTTGCCTGCCCATTGTCGCGCATGTACACTAACGTAAAGCGAGTGCGCCGCACGCAATCCATATCCATATCCATGGAAAAAACATTAGCACCACGTGATACAAATTCAAAAGAATGGCGCCCCAGACCACAGCCTGCATCAAGTGCAATATTGTTATCCTTAACAGCAAGGAGATCAAAATCAACGGTAAGCATCAATTGCCTCCTGATATACGTTTACCATCTGCCTGGCAGCATTTTCCCATGTGAAAGTTTTTAATACCCTCTGGCGTGCGGCTTTCCCTATACGGTTTCGTATATCAGGATTTTCTACTAAAAAGTCAATAGCCTCGGCTAATGCATACGGGTCACGTGGTGGCACCAGTATTCCTGTTTTCATGTGTTGTCCAACAACTTCTGGAAGAGCACCTCCTGTGCTTGCGATCACCGGCAATTCACAAGCCATGGCTTCTGCTGCCGGAAATCCAAATCCCTCATATAAGGAAGGGCACAGTGCTATCTGTGTTTGTGCATACAGTTGAACCAGTTTATCCAGTGGTATCTTCCCGGTAAAGGTTATTTGTTCATTAAGATTAAATTTATCAATCCACCGTGGGACATAGTTTCGGTTGGGTGCTCCTCCGTCAACAATGGTTAAATGAACCTTATTACGGGTAAGCGTTAAAGCTTTGAGCAAATATATGACACCTTTTTTGCGGTCCTCTACATTACCAACAAATATAAGGCTGTTGGGCCTTTTGGAAAGTTTTACAGGATTAAATATGGAGCTGTCCATGCCATTGTACACAACACGCTGTTTTTCAAGTGGCACTCCAAATGCGTTGTAAATCTCCTGTGCAGAGTCGTGCGACACCGTTACAATAAGGTCCATGTTATTTGCTACATATTTTTGCATCACAAGCGGGTAATAAAGGATGCGCTTTGTTTTAAGGAAGAAGCTTGAAGGATATTCAAACCATGTTGAACGGTCGATAGTAAGCGGGTGATGTATGGTGGATATAAAAGGAATGCCAAACTGCTTTATAAGCAAAAATCCATATCCCAGACACTGATTATCATGGATGACATCAAATGAGTGAGTTTTAAGCAACTGTCGCAATTTGCTATACGCTCTGAATGAAAATGATTCTATCTCGGGGAATATGCCAAGCTTTGATGCTACAAATTCGTAAAAGTTTAAAGGGTTAAAAGTGGCAAATGGCTTGTGTGGTTTAACAAAATCCTTTATGTTAAAATAATTGTGGTTACTGACATAATGGTATGTTACACCTTCAACGGGAAATGGATAAGGTGGACCAACAATAGCATGGACCTCATGTCCTAATTTTGCCAGTTCGCGCGCCAGGTACATCAGGTAAATCCCCTGACCACCGCAATACGGATTGCCACGATAACTCATTAAACATATTTTCATATCCTGCTCCTGTATGACTGGATAACATCATGATACACAGCAAGCGTATTTTTTGCGGCAACAGGCCATGCGAAGTTATCCTCAACGCGTTTCCTTCCTTTTTTGCCCAATTCTTCGCGGAGTGCTTTATTATTAATAAGTTTTAAAATGCCTTCTTTTAATGCAACAGCATCTCTGGGTGGTACTATCACGCCACAATCGCCAACTACCTCGGGTAATGCCCCTGCGCTGGTTACCACCACGGGCGTATTACATGCCATTGCCTCTGCAGCAGGTAATCCAAATCCTTCGTACAACGAAGCCATGACAAGAATAGTGCTGGTGCTGTACAGATGAACTAATGTAGGCAAATCAACCTTCCCGGTAAAGGTTACCCGCTTTTCAAGACCACGCTCTGTTATCCAACCCCATGCTGTTAAACGTTTAGGGGGTCCATCATCAACTATGGTAAGTGTAACATGTTCAGGTAACATCGTCATGGCATCAAAAAGATAACGCAACCCTTTTTTATGGTCTTCAGTATTGCCAACAAAAAGTAATGTATTTTCCTTACGAGGGTTACCATTATTACGGAAAAATTCAACATCCATCCCATTATCAACAACCGATACCTTTTCAGGTGGCAGGTGGAAAGCTTCATTGAGTGCATTAATGCCTTCTTTTGATGAGGTTATTACCCTGTCCAGCCGGTTTATAACGATACGCTGCATGGTTAAAGGGTAAAAGAGTATGGTACATGCCATCTCCCATACGGTATTGTCCACAGGAAAATCTGCCTCGCGGTCCTTTGTTAAAGGATGATGTACCGTGGATACAATGGGAATGCCGTAACCTTTCATGGGTAATAATCCCCACCCTAAACACTGTACATCGTGAATAATATCGTAATGGTTTGTCTTTAAAAGCTTTCGCAGTAAAAAGAACGCTTTCATGCTGAAGGTTTCCATTTCAGGGAATATGTGAAAACGGGTTAAACAATAATCTACAAAATGCCATGGCTTATACAGTTTAATTAGCTTTTCATATGGGAAATGTTTTGTTTTGATTGCCCACATATTTAGATTTTCCAGCTTATAGACTGTAGCCCATTCATCAAGTGGGTCAGGGTAGGGAGGTCCTACAATAACATCAATTGCAACGCCTAATTTTGCTAATTCCTTTGTGAGATTGTATAAATATATACCCTGTCCCCCACAAAAAGGGTTGCCACGGTAACACAGAAAAAGTGCACGCATAAATTGCTATTTATTGTTCTTTAAAGTTGATCGTGTAGTAATTATGGCAATACCAACCCAGAAGACCATGCCAAGTATAACAAGCGTGATACATGCAGCCGGAATAGCAATGGCTAAATACGAATGATGGTATAACCCATATACAAACCACACAGCAAGTGCGATAGTAACCAAACATAACAAAAATGCTTTAAACTTTGAATTGTCCTTTTTTTCAATTATTTCTGGCATAGGAGGAGCCACCTTTATTGTTAAAATAGTATATCCAACCCAGAAGCCTGTTGCTAAAACAAACAGGGTTACTAAAGCTATTGGTAAAACAACAGCCCAATATGCACCCGTGTCAATAGAATCAAAGTGAACACTTGCATACATATCGTAATGAATAAATGCATAATATACAAATGCACATCCCAATAGTGCAGCAACTATCACTGCTATATACCCATATATTTTTGCCCGTGGCATAG
The DNA here is from genome assembly GCA_035420565.1 of Spirochaetota bacterium. Taxonomy (GTDB): domain Bacteria; phylum Spirochaetota; class UBA4802; order UBA4802; family UB4802; genus UBA4802. The sequence goes on from DAOLVF010000111.1 coordinate 5,298, forward strand.
TGTACCTCGTCTGTTATAACTCGTTATTGTTAAAAGCTTAATACAATTTTTATTGCGCCGTCCTCTCTATTGCTTGCCATTTCAAAACCTTTTTGAATATCTTCAAAAGGAATATCATGTGTTAACAGTGGTGTAACATCAATAGCACCTTTTAAAATCATATCCAGTGCGTAGGGATAATCCATTGTCAGGTCGGGCCCAACAGAAGCAATCATACGCAGCTCTTTTCTAAAAAAGGTATTGAAGTTAAGGCGGGGAGCTTCTTCCAGACATATTCCAAAAAAAGCTACCTGACCATTGTGACGGGCTATCTCAAAGCATTTATTAATAACTGCCACATCCTGTCCGTATGCGTCAATAACAATATCAGCCATTGAACCATCAGTAATAGCTTTGATTGCTTCTAAAAGGTCGCTGGTATGGGGATTTATGGTATGGGTTGCACCCATGTTTATTGCAGCCTTACAACGGTAGTCTAATGGGTCAATAGCAATAACACTCCGTGCCCCAAAATTTTTCATCAATGCTGTAAATAGCAATCCTACCGGCCCCTGCCCCATGATGGCTACATGTTTGTTGTATGGTTTGTCAATCCTGAAGGCACAATGTGATACTGCACCTAAAAGCTGTGTTATCAAAAGCTCATTCAAAGGTAAGGTGTCAGGGATTGACTGCACTCGTGATGGTGGCGTTACATGGTATTCTTTAAATCCGT
>DAOLVF010000112.1:0-5965 GCA_035420565.1 Spirochaetota bacterium
GGATAAGCTCATTGCATGGATTACCTTTTCGCAGGCAGTAAAAGCTGATCCAGTACCTTCGGTCTTAGACGATATTACTTCAATAAGTGTTACGATAACAGCATCTGATATGGGGACAATAACTGAAGAAATACCACTGGGAACGGGCAGGATAACACTGGAGGTGCCGGCAGGCATTCAGCGCACCTTTGAAGTGGTTGCAATTGATCCTGACAATCGAAGATTTTACGGTGGCATTGCAACGGTTGACCTGTCAGCAGGACAGCAGGTTGCGCTGAATATTAAGATGGGGGAGTTAACAATTGTTGAACCATATTGGGATTATATTGATTCATTTGTTCGCATTAGGTATAATACTGATTATCCAGAACCACAGTATTTCAAAGTATATAAAAATGTAGGAGATTTGGAACCGATTTTAGTTTTATTGGATACCATTTTATCAAGTTCATTACCTTCTGAATCTGGAGAAGGACAAACAATTTATTCCTATACAAATTCCAAAATAAATGAGGATAATTATAGTGCATTTTACATTAGTGCAGTAAGTATGTACGGTGAGGGTGAACCTTATCAAATTTCTGAATAGCAAATTATTTTGCAAAAAGGAGGAAAACAATGAAGCTTTTCAATACAGTACTTGTTATTACCGTAGTGCTTGTGTTTACAGCAAGCTCTGCATTTGCTGCCATTACCGTGGTAAGCGTTAAAGGTGATGCCCTGTACAGCGATGGTGGCGCATACAAACCGCTGAAAAAGGGGCAGCAGCTTAAAGAAGGTACGCGCATACAAACCGGTACAAAATCGCAGGCTGTGCTTGATATTGACGGACATATGGTAACCATAAAGGCGCTGACGCTTATAAAAGTGTATAAAAATATTGCCACACAGGATGAATCAACAAACAGCCTTGGTTTAAAATATGGCAGTATCAATGCTAAGGTAAAGAAACTTCCAAAGGTAAAAACAAGCTTTTTAATTACCACGCCGGTTGCAACGTCGTCGGTGCGTGGTACGGAACAAAATACCAGTAATGGTCCACTTTTTGGTATGCAGGTATTTGTCCCCGAGGGACAGCTCAATGTAATGTCCAATGGCGAAAATAGAAATGTAAGAGGCGGTTTAGGATATAACAAGAAAGAAGGTGACCCGCGTTCAGATAATGTAAGCAATCCCATGCAGAATAGTTTTATTGGGAGGTTGAATCCAAACAATCTTACCGATGAAGAAAGGGATATGCTTAATCAGTATGGCGACCAGCTTGTAGATTCCACACAGACGCCAGCCGACATACTGGATAACACCAAGGGGAATGCAACGGTAGATATGAATTTAATATGGCAGTAATAACCTCACCCTTAATCCCTCTCCTTATAAAGGAGAGGGATTATTTTTGAGATGAGGTCTTTCCCCCCTGCCTTACGAAGGAGAGGGGGCAGGGGGGGTGAGGTTATACCAACAAAGGAGGTCTTATGCGAATTATCTCTATTACTATAATGTGTTTGTTTGTTGCAACCGCTGGATTTTCGCAGAGCGCTATCGTTGCAGTCAATATATCACAAAAAACACAGGCAACAGTTGAAGATGCAGTAAAGCTGTTTATGTTCTCCACGGTAGGAAGCATAACCGTTTATGAAAAGGATGCTCCCATGCTCCTTGAAAAGGGAATCCTCCCACGCCTCTATGATCCCAATACGCCGGTCACAATGGGTATTGTTGCGTACATGATGGCAAAGCAGGCAAATATAAAGCACTCGCTTATGTTCAATATATTTGGCGGACAGCGCTATGCAGTTTTTGCCTGTATTGCCGCAGGGTACCTGCCTAAAAATGCTGGCGAACAGTATAAACTAAGCGGTGTTGAACTCATAGAGATCATGGGCAGGTTTGGAGGCGATGAATGAAAAGGTTATTACTGTTATTGCTGGCGATAGTTACTGTGCATTGTGGCACCCTCCTTTTTGCCCAGGAGGAATATATTCCCCTGCCTGATGTTGCCGCTGACCCTGATTTAGCAGTTGCCGAAAAACCGCTGCAACCGTTCACCTTAAATTATGGCGGATGGATTACCCCTGTGGTCATGGATCAGCGTACTTCAGATACTGATTTGATGACGTCTGTCACCACGGCAAGGATATGGTTAACCACTACCTTATGGTCAGGTGCCAGCCTCTATGTTCGCGTTAAGGACAGCTATCTTGCAGTTATACGTGAGGATGATGTTGATATTGACAACACAAGCAATGTATTTGATCTGGACATCGCTGCAGTAACCATCCCTGTTATAAAAAATAACCTGCGGCTGGTGCTGGGAAGAAAATATTATGTTACCGGTGCAGGGCTTGTTTTAAATGGCCGCGGCGATGGCGGCGAGGTGCAGCTGTATACCAGATTTGGCGACCTGAAAGCATTTGGCATGTACAGCGGGCTGCTCAATAAGGATGACAACCCCTATGGATTAAGCTCACGTGATATTGCTGATGGCGCAAAGCGTATTTTTGCATCGGCGCAGTATTCCAAAGATTTTTTATATAACAATACAGTGTATGTATACGGACTTATGGAGATAGACAGGCAGGATGAGGATGATGTTAAATCTGATTATGACGCACAATATATTGGTGCAGGCGTTAAGGGTGTTATAAGCGATAAGCTGACCTATTACGCTGAATATGTATATCAGATGGGAACATCGTATGCTACAATAGCGCCAGGTGTTGAGGAAGAAAACGATATCAAAGCAATGGCAGTATTAGCAGGTTTGCGCTATTACTGGAATGTTGCTTACAAGCCTTTTATCAATTTACAGTATGCCTATGGTTCAGGCGATAAGGATGCTAAAAGCTACAGCAATGCAACCGGTAATACAGTAGACGATGATAATCGATTTATGTACTTTGGTACCTTTTTAGGTGGTTTTGCACTGCGTCCACAGCTTGGGAATTTGCATGTTATCCGTCCCGGTCTGGGAATTTCCCCATTCTATAAGTTTGGGGACCGGATAAAGGCTATGAACCTTGTTTTTTACTATTCGTACTACATGAAGGATGAAAAAGAATCGCCTATCGGTGGCGGTGAAGCAGATTTGCCGGAAAGCTTTGTAGGACAGGCTGTTGATGTTATGCTGCGCTGGCCCATATATTATGACCTTTCATTATTTGCTAATTATGGATTATTTTTACCCGGTGATGCCTATCCATCGGGCACACCAGAACGCCATTTCATCATGACAGGGGTAAATATTGTGTTTTAATGAAGAAAATATTATTTCATCATAAAAAATCAGAGAGCATGGTGCTCTCTGATTTTTTATTATACATTTTTAAAAAATGCATTATCCTGTACATCAGTTTATTATGATACGTTATGTTTTATTAAAAATATCCTGTAACAATGTTACAATCCAGTTGACAAATACAACTATCCATAATTCATATTGAAGGGTTTTCATTGTGTTATGATGATGATCTGGATTCCGGGTCAAGCATGGAATGACAGTATGGCAGGATGTCATTCTGAACAAAGTGAAGAATCTCATCGTTTTATTAAAGAATAGATTCTTCAGTTGCTAACACTTTCTTAGAGTGACCATGGTGTATAATTCTATTTCAGGAGAATGCAAATCCATGAAAATAAAACAACTATTACTTTTATTTATTATATGTATCCAGTTTATTATCATGAACTATCGCCCAAGCTTTGCTAACCCCCTTCTGGGAAATATTGCTGTAGAACAACATGTGCTGCCCAATGGTATTACCTGCTTGCTTGTTAACCGGGGCTATACGCCAACACTGGCGTTGATTATTTCGTTTAAGGTTGGATCGGTAGATGAAAATTATCAGACTGCTGGTGCTGCACATTTGCTTGAGCATATGATGTTTAAGGGTACAAAAACAATTGGCACAACGGATTATGAAAAAGAAAAAAAATTATTGGATGCGATAGAAGCCCTGGGAGAAACTATCGACACCATAACCTTAACAAATCCTGATAATGTACAATTGCCTTCATTAAAACAGCAATTGCAACAATTACAGCGGCAAGCAAATAAATACGCTGTCAATGCAGCCTATGATGCAATCTATACACAGCAAGGTGGCATTAATTTTAATGCAGGCACATCGCGGGATATGACACAGTATTATATTGAGTTACCCTGCGAAGCGCTGGAGCTCTGGGCAAAGTTAGAGTCAGAGCGTATTAAGGAGCCTGTATTCAGACAATTTTACACTGAACGCAACACTGTGTATGAGGAGCGCCTCATGCGCTATGAGTCAAACCCGCAGAATAAGCTCTTTGAGGAGTTTCTTGGCATTGCGTTTTTAGCCCATCCATACAGGCACCCAACCATTGGCTATACCTCAAATATTCCGTTTTTAAAGCTAAGCCTTGTGCGTTCTTTTTATTTCAGCCATTATACGCCGCAAAACATGACCATAACTGTGGTTGGCAGGCAGGATACTAAAAAAACGTTGAAGGCATTGCAAACCTATTTTGGAACAATACCACCGTCACCGTCACATGAATTTGTAGCAATAAAAGAAGCAAACAGCTCATCAAAAAGGCTTGTTACTGTTGCCGATGCAAATCCATATCTGCTCATGGGCTGGCTTAAACCCACCATGCCTCATTATGACGATTATGTATTTGATGTTATTGCCAGCATACTATCAGATGGGAAAAGCTCACGGCTTTACAAAACGCTTGTACTGGACAAACAATTGGTTTCATCGGTGGATGTCTATAATGGTTATCCCGGTTCGCGCTATGATAATCTGTTTATCATAGAAGCAGTGCCAAAGGATTCAGTTCAATGTGATGCAATTGAAGAGGTCATGTACCAGCAGCTTGTGGATTTAACTAACACATGTTCACAACAGGAGATTGATGCTGCTGTACGCCGTCTGGAATCACAACTGGTTTTTGATATTGATACTAATCTGGGCGTTGCAAAAATTATCAGTTACTATCAAACAATTGCTGGTAACTGGCGCTATGCTATTAACTACACAGATATGATACGCAGGGTAACCTGCAATGATATTCAGCGTGTTATCAAGGCGTATTTCAATAAGGAAACGGCAAGTGTAGCTGTGTTGAAAAAGGTGCAATGAATAGGGTGTATAATTTTATTTTTGCAGGAGAAACATACTAATGAAGAAAATTTTTCGTGCAGTAATAATACTAACTATTTTTCTTTTTCCTGTTTTTGTTACGGGCAATAACCAATTTAATTTGCCACAGGTTAAAACAGTTGATTCTAATGGTGTCAGGGTATTTTATATTCAGGATAGTCTGCCGCAATGTCTGGTATATGTTTCTATGGGTGCTGGTTCATTATACGAGGATGCTTCCAATGCCGGTATAAGTCAGATGCTGGCGCTTGTTTTGTCATTGGGCGGTTCAAAAAAATATCCCGACATAAACCAGTATATGGATTCCATTGGCGGACGCTATGCGGTTAATGCATCATTTGAGGATATAACAATAACCATGCGCGTTCATGCCGGTGAGGCTGAAACAATGATTGCCATGCTTACCGATTTAATTGTGCAGCCTGATATTAATGATAAATGGCTTGCCATGGCACGATCACTTCTTCTTGAGCAGATTAAGCAAAAGCAGGACAACCCAATGGAATTAGCGTTTGAAAAAGCACGCCAGTGTGTATTTGGCAATACCGGGTATGGTTCAGTAATGACGCCTGAGTCGCTTGCTGCCATAAATACAACATCCCTTATGGATTACTGGAAACGCATTATAGCAAAAAAAAATGTTCGTATTGGTATTGTCACACAGCGTCGCTATGATGATGTAAAAAGTGGTGTAAGCGGTCTTACAGGTGCTTTTTCTGACGGCGATAGTTATGATTATAGTGTCGATATCCCGACAGCAGTAAAAAATACAAGCAGCAAAACAATCTATTTCATTGAAAAGGATATACCACAATCAACTATTGTTA
>DAOLVF010000113.1:0-5964 GCA_035420565.1 Spirochaetota bacterium
TATTATTTGCCATTAGAATATAAGATGGACATAATAGGAAGAGAAAAAGAAAACGGCAAAATGCCTGATTGGTGAATAAAAGCTTGACAAATAATGAGCGAACGCTTGTTTTATAAAAAAAGGATGGTATATGCTTACACTGGGTATGGATATAGGTTCAATTACTGCAAAGGCTGTTGTTTTAAATGGTGGCACTATAGTTGGCAGTAAGGTAATTTTTACAGGGTTTAATGCTGCAAAAGCTGGCGAAAAGGTGGTACAGGAGCTTTTAGCTGAATTAGGGCTAACACTAGAACAAATTGAAAGGATTGTAGCAACCGGCTATGGTCGGAAAAGTGTTGGATTTGCACATGCTACGGTAACCGAGATTACCTGCCATGCCAGAGGAGCTCACTTCTTAGATAACTCAGTACGATCTATTATAGATATTGGCGGGCAGGACAGCAAGGTGATAGTTATCGATGAAACGGGCAGGGTAAAGGATTTTGCCATGAACGATAAGTGTGCTGCCGGTACAGGACGGTTTTTAGAAGTAATGGCACGTGCACTGGAGGTTGATCTGGATGTGTTTGGTGAACTATCGCTCAAGGCAAATAATCCGTCCAAGATAAGCAGCTTATGTACGGTATTTGCCGAATCGGAAGTAATTTCACTTATTGCAAAGGGTGAGTCGCGTGATAACATTATTGCTGGTATTCACCAGTCAATTGCATCTCGTGTAATGGCAATGGCATCGCGTGTGGGGATTGCCAGTCCTGTTATGATGACTGGCGGTGTGGCAAAAAATATTGGCGTTGTCAATGCAATTGAAAAGTTACTGAATTCCCCGGTAAAAGTTTCAAAGGATGCCCAGGTTATTGGTGCACTTGGTGCAGCCATACTGGCTGCTGAAAATTAGTTATTTCTTTTTGCTGGTAAAAAGCCTTTCCCAGTATTCAATCTCTTTTTGACTCAGGTTGGGATTTTCTTCTTTTTCAGGGGTTTGAGCAGAGATGAAATCTTCAATGGTTTGATTAACAAACAGAGCAAAGTCTTCGCTTTTCATAGTTTTTGTTTTAAAACGGCTAACATACTCTATTATATCTTTGTCGCTGGTTACGACAGTTGTGTTGCGTGGCTGTAAGTCTTTGCGTATAAATTCCTTTATTAAAAAGTCAGCAGAATAATGCAGGGAATAGTACACATCGATAGTATATACTTTTTCGCTTGAGATAGGAATATCACTGGTTTTTTGTCCGTCAAAAACAATGCGTATTCGTTTGCGTGTTAGTTTGGCAAACATCTTTAATAAATCTAAAAGCTCACGGCGTGCTTCCATGAGATTATCCTGAAGCATGAGCTCTTCTAAATGGGGAAATTTATATATGAGGTTATAGCCGTCAATCAGATACGTCATGACACACTCTTGCAAACTGGTTTATTAACTGGAAATTATGATTTTCACACTATATACAAACTATAGTACTATACAAGCATTTTTTTTAAGTAACTATCGCCATATAAAATTTTTGTATAATTTAGTTGACTGATGCATAATCCAATGTATAAAAATATAAAAAAGGTATAGTACAGCTTTCTTAACACCGACATACAGTATAACAATTGAAAAAGGGATAGTATGACTGATAGTAACAACGAACAAAAGTACAACGTTGCATACTTAGAACGTCAGCTCTTTAACCTGTCAAAGCTTGTTGAAATTAACAGGATTATTAACTCAACACTTGACATGGCAAAACTTTTTACCATAATAATGGAAATCATTAAAGAGATAATGGAGACCGAAGCAAGCACCTTGTTTTTGTTTGATGAGAAAACCAATGAGCTTGTGTTTAAAGTGGCTCTGGGTGAGGCCGGTGATAAATTGCAGGAGAAATACAGGGTTGCGATGGGGCAGGGTATTGCAGGTTGGGTAGCAAAAGAGCGCAAAGGCGTGTATGTTAACGATGTTTATCTGGATGAACGCTTTGACCCCAATTTTGACAAACAGACTGGATTTACCACTAATTCAATAATATGTGTTCCACTTTTGTATAAAGGAAAGCTTCTGGGCGTGATACAGGCAATCAATCCAATCAACCGTCCTGATTTCACTGATGAGGATATGAATTTGTTCAGAGCATTTGCTGATCAGGCGGTGCTGGCTGTGCAGAATGCAATATTCTTTGAGCGGGCTATTGAAGAGGCGCGCATGCGTAATGAGCTTTCTGCTGCTCATGAGATACAACATTCATTGCATCCATCTATTGCAAATGATTATGTTTTTTGTGAGATAGCTGCTCGTTATCTTCCTGCGCGTGAGGTGGGTGGTGAATTTTATGAAATAAAACCATATGATGATGCAGTTGCAATTGCAGTATGTGATGTACATGATAAAGGAGTTCCCGGAGCGCTGAATGCCGCATTGGTTAATGGTTTGTTGAAAGGATTAATGAATGTTTATGGTAGAGTTGTGGCACCAATCTTTTTAAATACGCTGCAGGTTGTTGCTTCACATCATATCAATAATGTATCGTTATTTTTGGGTATGATTGATAATAAAACAAAAACCTTAACATTTATGAATACAGGCGAGGCATATCCTGTTATTATACGGGATAGTATTGCACATTATTTGCGATTTTCACATTCGCTATATAATAATAAAAAGATTGTTGTAAAACTTAAGCATGAGGATATGGTTGTCATTGTCACTGATGGAATTGTAAATTGCAAAAATCGTAATGCACGACTTTTTGGATTAAAGCAGGTCATGGACACATGTTCTCAATTTTCAACTCCGGAATCTTGCATTGCTGGACTTCTTGATACTGTCAAAAATTTTATGCAGGGTTTAACTCAACGTGAGGATATATCGGTCATTGCTGTAAAAGTAAAATAAAAAAAAGAGGCATCAGATGGAATATGTTTCAGTGATTTTGTGCAGGAATTGCGGTTCCCGATACGTTGAAGTGAATGAGTGGACCCAGGATAAAAAGGCTGTATTCCACTGCCGTACCTGTGGCAAAAAAGAAATAGTGGAATGGTTTACGCTGGGCCGATGTCAGGTTACACCATCAGAATTACAAAAAACACGTGATACAAAAGCTAAACCGGGTAAATATGAAAGATAGTTATTGCCGTATTTTTTGCCATACTACCTGTATATAAAATAATAACAATCGCAATAAACGCAGATAACGCCATGGACGGGTTATAATGCGGTAAAACCAGTCAAGACCTTTTTCCATAAAAAAAGCGGGAGCTTTATGTTTTTGCCCGGAGATAATATCAATACTTCCACCGATTCCAATAAACACAGTATTCTTAAACTGATTTTTAATTTGATAAATCCATTTATCTTCTTTGGGGAAACCAAGTCCAACCAGTATAATCTGTGCTTCGGATTTGCGCATTGCCTCAATGACATTGGAAGCTCTTTCTTTATTGAAGTAACCGCCATGACGCCCCACAATGCGTATCATTGGGAATGACTTTTTGATGTTGGCATATGCCTGTTCAATAATTTCTGGTTTTGCGCCTACCATGAATATTGTAATCTCTTTTATTTCTGCAATGCGGATGATATCCATTAAAAAGCTCACAAAATGTATTCGCTCTTTTAAAGGTTTGCCTAAAAATGATGCTGCCCATGGGAGCCCTGCCCAAACAGCTATTTTTAAATCAGCTTTTGAGGCAATGAGATTTAAGTCATTGTTTGTAATAAGACGGTGAAGTTTGTATGGATTTAACGCCATTACATGATGCACACCGCCTTCTTCGATCATACGCAACACCTTGACCACTGCCTGCTGACGCGTACAATTATCAATACCTATGCCAAGGATATTGACTAAATTAACATCTGCAAGTGAAGTCTGGTTATATTCCAGTATTAAATCGCGATCTTCTTTATACGAGTCATAATATATTGCGTCTTTAATCATTAACTATCCTCTCTTAATAATATATATTTGTGGTTTTCCCTGCCCTCACTTCTTTGACTAATAGAATGTCTTTTCTATTAGAACAAAACGGTATATAGGGTGTGGGATAGTAGTTATAAAGCCAAATACCATAAAATGGCCACTGTGTTGAGTATTAGAGAAGATAAACGATAGAGTATGGATTATGTCAATAAAAAATTATTATTATAAAAATAGTAACTATTCAGCTGCTCGGAAATAAATTCAAGCTAAACCTGTCACCCTTAAGAATACGTTCGAGTGCATCAATAATACTAAAATACTGTTTTTTAACTGTTGAAATGAAACTTACCATAACACAAAATTGTTCAGTGTCGCTAACCGTTCTGAATAATCCTGAAATTTTCTGTTGCATTTTAAGCATGTATATATTTCTTTCCGAAAAATTGTTATTAAGCGGTAATCCATATCAGGGGGATATCAAATTCCTGCCGTATATTATGGTTTTTTATCACTGTTACTTAATTGGTTGCCACAATAAATGAATAATTATGCAAAAACTATTGAATATATATTCGTGGCACTCGAGGGCTTATGTTTGTTAACACTTCGTAGGTGATAGTCCCAATTTTTTCACACAGAGATTCCAGTGGGATGGAATATCCATCCATTTGACCAAACAGCAGAACATCATCCCCATTATACGCCGTTCCATCATAACCAATATCCACCATGAGTTGATCCATGCATATAGCGCCTACCACAGGATACCTTTTACCACGAATAATCACCTCGCCTTGATTGGAAAGCAATCGGCTATAACCGTCACCATATCCAACAGGCAATGTTACAACCCTTGTTTGCGTTGTGGTTTTATAAAGGTGATTATAGCTTATTCCGGTATTAGCAGGAACAACCTTAAAATATGAAACTTTAGTTTTTAATGTCATAACTGGCAAAAGCTTTTTCCTATTAAATTCAATTGATGGATTATAGCCATTGGGATTATAGCCATACAGCATGATGCCAGGACGTACCATGGTGAAGTGAGATTCTGGATTATTTATTATTGCTGCAGAGTTGGCAAGATGCACGTATGGCGGCAGAATTGACTGTCTGTCCATATAGTTAACAATGCTTTCAAAGCGGGTAATTTGTTCTTGAGTGAAATGGCTGTCGGATTCAGCTTTAGCTAAATGTGAAAAAATACCAACAACCTGAATATCTGGCAGTTGCAGTGTTTCCTCAATAAATTTTTGAGCGTTGTACCAGTGGACACCAATGCGTTCCATACCGGTGTCAATCTTTAAGTGTACCAGCGCTTTTTTGCCCAGGGCTTTTGCTGCAGTTTGTATAGCTTTTGATTTATCAATGGAAGAGCTTGTTATTGAAACATCGTTTATGATAAATTCGGGGATTTGTTCTGAGTTAATGGCGCCGCAAACAAGTATTGGCGTATGTATGCCATGCTGGCGCAAAAACAGCGCCTCTTCCAGATAGGCAACACCTAAATAGTTAACACCAGCTTTTATAAGTTCCTGAGAGATGCGTACAATACCATGTCCATAAGCGTTTGCTTTTACCATCGCCATGACTTTTACTTGTGGTGGAATGAGCGAGCGTACAATTGCAAAATTATTCAATAAATTGGGTATTGATATTTCAGCTCGTGTTGGTCGGTTGCAATATGCAGGATTTGTTAGTATCATAGTTTAAAATCTATAGCGTATAGTTTTAATTTTAAAATTTTGCCATATACAGATAAAATCATTTTAACCATCAAAAATTTAAATCATGAAATATTAAAAAAGAATTATGATGAAGCTATACTTCTTTAGCAGTTATCTAATTCTGTCAAGATATTTCTAAACTGGCATTGTTGTAAATTGCATGATGAACAAACACTATGACTGTTACCATAAGGTAATGCAAAACCTGCTACGGTGTGCAGTGGTTGAAACATGCAATGTTGATTTAATGCAATACCTATATTTTGCGCCTGTGTTTTAAGCATTGCATATATGGCATGGTTGAGTGTTACAGGCAGTTCTTTTGATGA
>DAOLVF010000114.1:0-5916 GCA_035420565.1 Spirochaetota bacterium
AAAAAGTGAAGAAAAATACCGTTTGCTTGTGGAAACAATGAGTGATGGGTTGCTGGTACAGGATGAACATTTAACAATTCAATACGTTAATCCACGATTTTGTGATATTGTAGGATATGATCAACAATATATTATCGGTAAACAAATAAAAGATTTTATCCATCCTCATTACTATAGCCAGTTTGATATCCAGATGGAAAAACGTCAGTTTGGAATTCAGGAACCCTATGAAATGGCATGGATGAAAGATGATGGGACGATAGCGCATACCATTGTATCCCCAAAAATAGTATCTGATGAGCAGGGACGATTTTTGGGTAGCTTTGCGGTAGTTACTGATATAACCCAGCGAAAAAATTGGGAAGAGGCTTTAAAACAGTCAGAAGAGCTTTTTGCAAAAGTATTTGATGCAACTCCTGTTGGATTGGCGCTTATTGATATGCAAACAGGGATGATTGTAAAATGGAACAAGGCTTTTGAGATACTTATCCATGTGCCATTGCACCACAAACCGGCTATTAGCATCTTTGATATTGGAATAATTAAAAAAAGAGATATACAACGATTATATAAACAGCTCATTAAGTTTAATACAATCAGTGATTATGAAATTTCATTGAAACATGATTCAAAAGAATACATCGCAATTTTATCGGCAGAGGTGATATATATTAATGACCAGAAGATGGTTATTATATCACTTACTGATATTACAGAGAAACGAATGCTTGAAAAAGAGATAATTTTGATTAGCGAAAAGGAGCGACAGACGATTGGTCAGGACCTCCATGATGATCTTATTCCTCATTTGCTGGGGATAGACGCCCTGTGCAAGGTGATGATACAGGAATTATCAAAGAATATACTGCCGCTTAAAGAAGATGTGGAAAACATCCGGCAGCTTTTAGATGGTGCCATTGTCAAAACACGCCAATTTTCAAGAGGGTTAACACCATCATATTTCATAGAAAAACAGGGTTTATCTGCCCTGGTGCATGAATTAATACAAACTGTTGCAATGATTTATGGGATTACCTGTACCTATATATGTGATAAAGAAATTAGTATTTCAAATTCAGAAGTATTGACGCATGTGTACCATATTATTCAGGAAGCAGTCTACAATGCAGTAAAACACAGCAAATCTGAAACAATAAACATTGTGATTACTGAAACACATAAAACTATTATGATCGTTATAGAAGATAAAGGGTATGGTTTTGACATCGCTCATGTTCGTGGTATGGGATTAAAGATCATGAGGCACAGGGCGGCAGTTATTGGTGCAGAATTAAAAATAACTTCAATGGTAAATGCCGGAACAACAATATCGCTAACTATCGATAAATAAGGGTACTATGAACAAAAAAATATCTATCGTAATTGTTGAAGATCATCCCGTTTTCAGGATGGGCTTGTGCAAAATAATTAATCAGGAAAGCGACATGATGGTTGTGGGTGAAGCCGAGGATGTGCATAACGGATTAAAAATTATATCAAAATTAAAACCTGATGCTGCTATTATTGATATATCGTTAAAAGATAGCAATGGGATTGAACTGGTAAAGGATATAGCACGTCATTTCCCTGTTGTTAAAACATTGGTTTTATCAATGCATGATGAAAAGATTTATGCACAAAGAGTATTGCAGACTGGTGCATCAGGATATATTATGAAAGATAAAACATCGGATGTAATAGTGGAAGCGATTAGAACCATTCTGGATGGGTCTATCTACGTTAGTGAGCAGATTATGAAAGAGATTGTAGCTAAAGCCGTAAAGAATGAGTATGGACAGTCACATGTTGATATACTGACAAACAGAGAGCTGGCAATATTTGCATTAATAGGAAAAGGAAAAACAACCAGCGAGATTGCAGCAACACTTAATTTAAGCAGTAAAACTATAGGAACATATAAAGAACGCATAAAAGAAAAATTACATATAAAAAATGCAGTACAGCTTGTTAATGAAGCTACCCGATGGGTGCATGAAACTGAAGAAAATGTAAGTCAATTACCTACAAATAAATAAGTATCAATGGTACATCAATAAAATAATTCCAAGTATTGTAAGACAATATCATCGTTGTTACTATCTCTATAAATAAAACAGCAGGAGGTTTATTGATGGAAAACAAAACGTATGAACCAGGGCAGGCGTATGAGTATCAGCTAACGCTGGACAAATTATTAAAGGCAGCACTCGTGTATAATCCCAACCAGGAAATTGTATATCGAGATATCATTCGGTATACCTATAAGGACTTAATGCGTCGTATTCATAAACTTGCAAATGTATTGAAAGGCATGGGAGTGAAACAGGGTGATACTGTTGCTATCTTTGATTATGATAGTCACCGGTATCTGGAATGTTTTTTTGCTGTGCCTATGATGGGGGCGGTGCTGCAAACGATGAATTTTAGATTATCACCTGAACAGATTGTTTACACATTAAACCATACCGGAGCCACAACTATTCTGGTACATGGTGATATGCTCCCATTGATTAGCAGTATCAGGGATAAGCTGCATAATGTTTGCCATTGTATAGTGCTTGTTGATGATGTGAAACCATTGGCGGATGATATTGCAATAACCGGTGAATATGAAGCAATGATACGGGTTGCTGATGACAGGTATGATTTTCCGGAATTGGATGAAAATACAAAAGCAACAACATTTTATACCACAGGAACAACAGGTTTGCCAAAGGGGGTTTACTTTAGCCATCGGCAACTGGTCCTCCATACATTTGGGCTTATGGCAATGCTTGGCGCCTATGACAATATCGGCAGATTCCGATCAGGTGATGTTTATATGCCATTAACACCTATGTTCCATGTCCATGCATGGGGAATCCCCTACCTTGCAACATTGCTGGGTGTAAAACAGGTTTATCCAGGGAAATATGAGCCTGCAATGTTATTAAAGCTAATAGTAAAAGAAAAGGTTACTTTTTCCCATTGCGTTCCAACCATTATCCAGATGCTTGTTACTGCTCCAGGGATTGAGAGTGTTGATCTATCTCACTGGAAGGTTGTTATTGGTGGAGCAATGCTTCCAGAGGATCTATGTAAACAGGCATTGGATAAAGGTATTGATATCTATTCGGCTTATGGGATGTCTGAAACATGTCCATTGCTAACTGCTGCGTTATTAAAACCAACACTACTATCAATACCAAAGGATCAGCAGGTTGCGTTTAGATGCAAAACAGGGTTACCTGCAGTTTTAGCGGATGTACAGGTTGTTGATGCTCATGATAATCCGGTGGAGCAAGGTATGACCGGGGAGGTTGTTGTGCGTTCCCCATGGCTTACAAAGGGATACTACAAAGATGAAGACAAAACTAAAGAGTTATGGAAAAATGGATGGTTGCATACAGGGGATGTGGGATTTATTGATGAATACAACTATTTGAAAATAACGGACAGAATTAAAGATGTTATCAAAACAGGCGGTGAATGGGTATCGTCGCTTGATCTGGAAAATATTATGAGTCAACATCCAGCCGTTTTTGAATGTGCAGCGGTTGGCGTCCCGGATCCCAAGTGGGGTGAAAGGCCATTATTGGTTATAAAACTAAAAGATGATTGTAAGAATACAGTCGATGATAAACAGCTCCATGCCTTTATGCTAAAGGCTGCTAAAGATGGTAAAATTCCAAAATATGGAGTTCCGGATAAATTTGAGTTTGTTGATGCTATCCCTAAAACAAGTGTAGGAAAGATTGATAAAAAAGAGATCAGGAAAAAATATAGCCAACCAGTGGCAGCAACCATATAATGCCAGAAGGGTCAGAGCATATGCCTTCACTATGTGATGCTCTGACCCCCTGTTTTCAGAAAAGCATAGGTATATTCACATATTTAAATTGTAAAAAAATGAAAATGTGTTTATATTTATTATAGATTATAGTACTGCATATTGAATAAAAGCCGGGGATAGGAGGTGGTATGGCAGATATGCAATGCGAAGTACCTGCATTCAATCCAGGTGATAGTGAAATTAAAAACATTTTGTTGAACAATAAAATTATTGCAGTGGTGGGATTGTCTGATGATCCAGCAAAAGATAGCAACCGTGTTGCACGCTATTTAATTAATCACGGCTACACAGTGGTGCCGGTTAATCCAACGAAACAAAGCATATTGGGTTTGCAGTCGTACCCCAATATAAAAGCAATCCCGTTCCCTGTTGATATTGTGGATATTTTTAGAAAACCTGCGGATGTCCCGCCCATTGTTGATGATGCCATTGCAATTGGTGCAAAGGTTGTATGGATGCAGTTAGGGATTGCTCATAATGAAGCAGCAAAAAAAGCTAACAATGCGGGGCTTAAAGTAGTTCAAGGCAAGTGCATTAAGGTAGAGCACTCCCGTTATTTTGGCAACAGTGGACAAACAGTACAATTTAATATTAGTTAATAATGTTATCGGCATCAATCTATATCAATAATCTTGTGCGGATTTAAAATTCCGTTGGGATCAAAGGCTTTTTTTAAACGCTTATAAAGCGATAGTTCCTGGGAAGTAGCAAACTTCTTTAATGCATCTTTCCGTATAAATCCTGTTCCATGCTCGCCAGTGATAGTACCACCGTATCGATAAGCCTGCCCGTATATAATCTCTTTAAGCGCTGGTACCAGCTTTTTAAAATCCTCATAGGGCATATCGTTTTTTAGCACATCAATATGAACGTTCCCATCACCGGCATGCCCAAATATGATCGATTGTAAGCCATACGGGGTCAGAGCCTCTTTGACCCCCGTTAAAAAAGGAGCAATAGAAGAGCGGGGGACTGAGCAATCCTCAGCTAAAAAAACGGGGCTTTTTGCATCTATTGCCTCACGGATACAACGCCGTGCCTTCCATAGCCGTTCTTTTTGTTGGGGTGATTGTGCTGTCAATATTGTATCGGGATGTACCATTCCAAGGGAAAGAATCGTTTGCAGCATGCGCTCAATATCTTCGGAACTATCGCCATCAAGCTGAATGAGCAGATGAGCTTTTGCTTCTGGATGAGGCATTGCCTGACCTAAATACTGTGAGGCTACTATAAGGGCATCCTCTTCCATAAATTCTAAAACAGCAGGCTTAATGCGATTAATTAAAAACGTGTACACCATCCTGATTGCTTCTTCAAGACTTGCAAATGGGATAAGCATATCAAGTGTATAAGCCGGAGCAGGGATGAGCTTGCAGTATATCTTTGTAATAACGGCAAGTGTTCCTTCAGAACCAATGAGAATGCCGGTAAGATTGTACCCTGTAGCATTTTTTATAAATTTACCACCATGCTGAATGATACTTCCATCACTAAGTACAAACTCAAGCCCTGTGATATAATCTTTTGTTGTGCCATATTTTACTGCGCGAGGTCCTCCTGCACCTTCAGCTACATTACCACCAAGTGAGCATGAATCAAGGCTTGCCGGATCGGGCGGGTACATAAGTCCATACTGTGCTACCTCTTTTTGCAATATACCCGTAATGACGCCAGGTTCGCACACTGCTATCATATTTTCGACATCTATCTCAACGATGCTATTCATTGTTTCTAATGATAAAACAACACCACCGCAAACAGGTACAGCACCGCCGGTAACACCGGTACCCGCCCCGCGTGGAATCACCGGTATACAATATTCGTTACAGACTGAAAGAACAGTGCTCACATCCTCAGCACTTTTTGCATACACTACCAGCCATGGATTGCCTTTAAGATCGGATGTTTCGTCAATGGCATATTTTTCAAGCACATCGGGATCATTGCTGACAACAGATGCTCCAAGTGCAGCGCTCAACTTTTGTTGTATAATGGCTAACCTTTCATTGTTGTTCATGATGACATACATAGGGTATGCAGTGTATTGATGCAAGCTTTTTTAGGAGTGGGAATACTATTCAATC
>DAOLVF010000115.1:0-5914 GCA_035420565.1 Spirochaetota bacterium
GCAATGGCAATCATGTATGATGAAAAAAGCCTGATTGAGTATATAGTTTCTGCTGCAGAACTATCGCCCGAGCATCCTATCCTTATTGATAAATTTTTAGATGATGCTCTTGAAATTGATGTTGATGCGCTGTGTGACGGCATGGATGTCTATGTTGCTGGCATTATGGAGCATATTGAATTGGCTGGAATTCATTCGGGTGACTCGGCATGCTCGTTGCCGCCGGTGAGCGTTAAGCCTGTAATGATGCACACCATTATGGCAACAACGGCTGCGTTAGCACACGAGCTTGGTGTTATTGGATTATTAAACATCCAATTTGCAATTAAAAATGATGTGCTCTATGTTCTGGAGGTTAACCCCCGTGCTTCGCGTACGGTACCATTTGTATCTAAGGCAACAGGCGTTCCGCTTGCTAAGATAGCCGTGCAGATACTTTTGGGTAAAAAGCTCAAGGATTTTGGATTAACACAGGCTAACACTATGCCGTATTGTAGTGTTAAAGAGGCGGTATTACCTTTTAATAAATTTCCAGGTGTGGATACATTGCTATCGCCCGAGATGAAATCAACCGGCGAGGTGATGGGTATAGCTAACAATTTTGGCGAAGCATTTTATAAAGCCGAGTTAGGAGCGGGGGATACGTTGCCGTTGCACGGGACAATATTTTTAAGTATCAACCAGCGTTCAAAAGAAGAGCTGCTTCCAGAAATGCGTTTGCTTTATGATGCAGGCTATAAGCTCATTGCCACTGAAGGTACTGCTGCCTACCTTAATGCTCATGGTATCCCCTGTGAAAAGGTGTATAAGGTAAGCGAAGGACGTCCAAATATTGTTGATGTTATTAAGAATAAACAAGTTGACTTGATTATCAATACCCCGGCGGGCAAAGTACCTAAAGAAGATGCCTATACCATACGGCAGGCAGCAGTACGCTATCATGTGCCAATCATCACGACCATTGCTGCTGCAAAAGCTGCTGTACAGGGGATGATTTTCACAAAAAAAGCTGGACATTTCACGGTGAGGTCCTTACAGGAATATCATGCGGAGGTGCAACAGTGTGTGAAGAAAAGATTTTGATGAACAAACAGCAGATTGATGAGAGTATAAAAAAAATTAGCACTGATATTATCAATGAATTTGGCGATATGGCAAACGTAACACTTGTTGGCATACAGACACGAGGTGTTGAAATTGCAAAGCGTATAAAAAAGCTTCTGGAATTACACGGTGGTAATGAAATAAAAATGGGGACGCTGGATATAACATTTTATAGGGATGATTTAGCTACACGGGGTGTTATACCTGCTATAAAAGATACCATCATTGAGTTTAACATTACCAAAAAAATAGTTATACTGGTGGATGATGTTATTTTTACGGGCAGAACAACAAAAGCTGCACTGGAAACCCTGATGTCATTTGGCAGACCTCAGATTATACGGCTGGCAGTGCTGGTTGACAGGGGCAACAGGGAACTGCCCATACAGCCTGATTACTGTGGCATTAAGATTAATACAAAATTGAATGATAAGGTAAAAGTGCGTCTTAAAGAAACAGATGGTATTGAAGATACTGTATTATATTGTACGGAATGATACAGAATTAAACCATGAAACCCACATACCATTGCATTCCCTGCCATGTAAATCACGTTTACAGAATTATTTCGCAGCTATCACCCGAGGCTGATAAAGCTCATAGCATTATGCAACAGCTCACATTGATGATTGCAAAGAATAGATATGACACACCACCTGACTGTGCATATGTGCTCTATAAAAAGATAAAAGTATTAACGGGGATTGATGACCCTTTTGCTAACGTTAAGCAACAGAACAATGACATAATGCTATCATTGATGCCACAATTACAATCGGTGCTTGATGATGATGAACCAATAAAGCAGGCGTTAAGGATATCGCTGGCAGGTAATATTATAGATTATGGCATTGGTGATGTGGATTATTCAGGGTATCTCAAAAAATTTCAAGATTTAGTCCATGATATCGATATACCGGATAAATTTTATAATCAGTTTATTGCTTCGGTTGCCAATGCAAAAAAGATATTGTTTATTGGAGATAATGCAGGTGAGATAGTAGCTGATAAACTGCTGGTTGAAAAGCTGAACCATGATAACATTACCTTTGTCGTCAGGGGAGGCGCTGTGATAAATGATGCAACAATTGACGATGCTCACTATGTTGGATTAAGCAAAAAAGTAAAAATAGTGACCACCGGTGATAGGACTCCGGGTATACATTTGCATCGCAGCGGTAAAGACTTTTTGCAGGAATTACTACATGCTGATATGATAATAGCCAAAGGTCAGGGAAACTTTGAAACCATGATCGATGCTTCTTTACAGGATTTTGTAAAACATGGTGCAACATTATTCTTTTTGTTTAAAATAAAATGTGTTCCTGTAGCAGAATACATGGGGAAAAAGGTTGAGGATAATGCTTTTGTAATACGAGAATTGTAAAAGGGGCACATATTGTTGTGCCCCTTTTACACTATTCATTATGTTATGCAGCTTTTTTAACAGGTGGTTTGAGTGTAGCCATAACAATCATCAAACCTACCACACCTAATATCAGAGTAGGCCAGAAAGCTACCTGGTATGATCCGAATGCATCTTTTGCCTGCCCTGAAATGATTCCACCAAGAATAGCACCTAACCCATAAGCAAAGAATACTATACCGTAATTGCGTGAGTAATTCTTTACCCCGAAAAAGGTAAGGGTAGTAGTTGGAGCAATTGCAAGCCATCCACCCAGGATGAGCCAGAATCCGCAGAATGCAATAATATACATGGTTACATCACCTTCTTTTGCAACAAGCATCATGATGGACACTGCAATGATGATCAGTAGATTAAGGATGGATGCACCTTTTGGTGATATTTTATCGGTAAGCCATCCAAAAAGAGGACGTCCTAAAGCATTGAATATTGCAAAAATACCAACCAATGTAGTAGCGGTCTCTCCATCAATTTTTATAATTTCGCTACCAACAGGTTTTGAAATTCCTATTGCCATTAAACCTGCTAAACAGCCAATAAGGTAGGCTAATAATAATCCCCAGAATGTTGAGGTCTTTACCATTTCGCTGGAAGTAAAATCAACGGTACTGGCTGCAGATGCTGAAGGGGTCCATCCCTGTGGCTTCCATCCAGCTTCCGGACTTTTAAATGGGAATGCCAGAAGAACCAGAAGAATGGCAAATCCAATACCAAAATAGAGGAATGTTAATGATAAGCTACTTTGTTGAATAAGTACGTTGGCAATTTTTCCTGTAATTAACGCTGATCCGCCAAAGCCAGCAAGTACCAAACCGGTTGCAAGTCCCTTTTTATCGGGGAACCATTTCCCTACAATATTTAATGGACAGCCATATACAACACCCACACCGCTACCAGCAATAACACCGTATGTAAGTATTAAAAGATTAAGGCTTTTTGCTTCAACAGCATAATACGATAGTGCCCAGCCTAATCCAACCACCAATCCTCCATAGATGGTTAATTTTTTTGGACCTAACTTATCCATTATCTTTCCAGCAAAGAACATGAGTATGGAAAAGAAAGCTAAAAAGACCATAAATGGGAGATTGCCCTGTGAAGCACTGAGCTTATAGCTCTCAGTACTAAATTCATTAATTATTGGATTTAAGAATATGCTATATGCATATACACTTCCCAGACATAAGCATATAATTAAACCAGTAATAACATATATCCATCGTCCTGCTTCAGGCGATAGACCAAAAAGTTTGTTGTGATGGGTCATATAAACCAATCCTCCTGTATGTTTTTTAATAAATTATAATTTAAATCACAAAAGACAATTGCTGAAAGCAAAAATGATTAGCAGTATAATAGTCAAGAATATTTTTACTTATTGTCACATTGTTTCCATTTTGGGATTTTCTGATTTTGAAATATTCTGAGATTTAAAATTTGAATAGAATTGTCTGGTTGCAGCAATTGGTTCATCGTACTGCTGTGAGGCATTCCAGAAGATAAAACCTTTTACCCCTGAATCATGTACAGCCTGTATTTGTTTGGTCATGTATTCCTGGAATGATAATCCTGACATTGATACCTTTATCTTAAATGCCTGGATAAACATAACTATTTCGGCATTTTTGGTGCGTTCTTTTGCCCTTTTACCAGTGATTAATACTGTATAGTAAGGATCGGACATCATCTTTTTGCTCCATGTATAGTGGGATGGATAAGCCATGGGGCATATCACATCGGCAACCCTGTCAAGTCCTTCCATACGCTGTCCAATTGAATCATTGGTATTAAGGGGAATCCTTCCAAAGACATCGCATGCAACTTTTACCTTGTATGGCAATAATTCGGATTTTGCACGTGCTAAAAATCCTTCAACGGTTTTATAACGCTCTTCCAGTGGAACGTGTTTTAAAATACCATAGTCATTGAAACGGATATAATCAAATTGTATCTCTCTAAATCCAATTTCACAGGCTTTCTTTGCCAATTCTAATCTGCCTTTAATAAGTTCTTCAGGGATGGGATATACTTTTAATCCATCCGGGAACATAACGATACGCGCAATTGGGTAAAAACCCTGAGCGATAACATAATCAATATTTTCTTTGGGGATCAGAAATTTGTTGCTGGATTCATTATGGACGTCAATAACCACGGCATTAAAGCCGGCATCTTTTGCCCTGGTAATAAAATTTTTTAGTAAATTTACATCTCGTCCTGATTGCGAATTTAAGTAAATTCCTTTATAAAATTCAGGTGCATTAATGGGCTGGTTAAATTCTTCCACGGTGATTTGCGTATCAGTTTTACCAAACATCTCAAAGCTCATCATGGTGGCTATAATAGCTATACACCCACAAAGAAACAGTAATCCCTTTTTCATGTTTTTCCCTTTTCTAAAAGATTTTGATTAATAAAAATCGTGTGTACATGATGGTACTATGTAATTATTTGTCGACTAAAATATGATATCATTGTACACAAAAATGAAGCACAAAACATATGCCTGGAATCCTTCTTGAATAATACATGGTAGATGAATGCTTTCATTTTATTCTTTAATACAGTCTTTATAAAGCAAATGCTGGTTGTGCTATCTTGAAATTGTTATTTACATTTTTATAGTAACATGTAATACGGCTTAAAAAATGTATGGGCGATAGTTATTGATAATGAAATGGTATGCGGTTATGGTCATTACATCCTGAGTATCTTGACCCTAAAGGCCTGGTTGCAGTATGGAGAGAAGGATTGTTGGCAAAAAAGGTATTGGCTGGTAAAACAAAAGGGTATACCAACCATCCGCAATTGCTCAGGTTTAAAAATTATAACAATCCAATGAAGGCTATTGATAGCTATCTTTTCTGGATTTATAAAGAAGCACAAAAGCGCGGTTATCATTTTGCCGCTGAGAAGATTAACGAAGAACTACTAATAGCAATAATCCCTGTAACAACAGGTCAACTTGAATATGAGTTTGATCATTTATTAAAAAAAGTATATAGCAGAAATCTTAACTTTTATGAAAGGTTGCTGGATGGTAAAAACAAAATTATATGTCATCCTGTATTTTATTGCATAGAAGGTGATATGGAGCAATGGGAAATAAAAAGATAAAATCTGCTGTCATAACCAACAATCTATTCCGCTCTCTTAAAGTATATAATTTTAGACTTTTCTTTATGGGCCAGTTTATATCTCTTGTTGGCACATGGGTGCAACAGGTCGCATCAAGCTGGCTTATATATCAGCTTACCTCATCATCGATATGGTTGGGGTTATCTGCATTTGCAGCACAGATACCTATCTTTGTCATGACACCACTTTCTGGAGTTGTTGCCGACCGTTTCAACAGGCATGCTATCTTTATGATTACCCAAACGA
>DAOLVF010000116.1:0-5888 GCA_035420565.1 Spirochaetota bacterium
TTTCATCCTGCAGACATTACAGCAATTTTAGATGAATTTTTGAACAATGCTGTACTACAGGGGTATTTGCAGGTTGAAATAATTCATGGAAAAGGGAAATCGGTTGTAAAACACACTGTCCACAACTACTTAAAAAATGATAAACGAGTTTTGCAATTTTTTGATAAATCCGCTAATTGGGGAAGGACTATCGTAATACTTAAAAAAGAGGTTTAATGCAGTTGCATTAAAGGTGCTTTGCAATAATTACTCTTTACAATAATGTTTTGGTACAATACTATTAGGAAGTTATGGAAAATATGAAAAGCAGTAATACCACTGAAACGCAGATTATATCTCATGATGAAGCACACATGCTGGAATGGGATACCCTTATATCATTTATTGCCAATTTATGTTATACTCAGCCAGGCAAAAACTATTGCATGGGGATGCAACCACTTGATTATAATGAGATACTAGAGCAATATGCTAAGATTAATTGTCTTAAAGAAATATTGTCCATAGGGCATCATCCCGATTTTTCGGGCATACATGATATTACGTACTTGCTGGAAAAATCATCAAAAGGAGCAACTTTACAGCTTGATGAGATTTTTAAAATACGATTGTTTATCACTGCACAATATAGAATTACTTCTTTTTTTAAATCAATCCAGTATCCACACAATGCGCTAACCGAATTGCAGATGCTCCATCCCTGTGAACAGCTATATACCATGCTCATTTCTTCATTAACGGATTCAGGAAATCTTAATGAAAATACCTATCCGGTACTTAAAAAACTGCAACGAGAGATTAATGATATACGCAATGCAATTGAAAAGTCATTGCAAAATCTTATTCATTCGCATGAGTACCAGCAGATTGTTCAGGAAAAAATTTTCACGGTAAAAAACAATCGATACTGTATACCCATTAAAACAACATTTAAAAACAAATTAAAAGGAACTATCGCAGATATATCATCTTCAGGTGCAACACTGTATATTGAACCTGACAGCATTCATGACTTGAATAACACCCTGTTATATAAGGAATTAGATCTTCAACGCGAAATAGAAAAAATATTGCAAATACTATCGTCCACAATTGCTGAACATGCTCATTTGCTAATGGAAAATGCAGCCATAATAGGCTATTTAGATTTTTGCACTGCACTTGCCCGCTTTGCAGTAACCTACAATGCATCCACGCCTGCACTTTCCCGGCAACCATATCTGCGGTTGTTTAATGCAAAACATCCTTTGCTTGTGACAATGCATGGCAAAAAAATTGTACCATGCGATATTGAATGCGGCATCAATTTTAAATGTCTTATCATATCGGGCGTAAACACCGGCGGGAAAACAGTGCTTTTAAAAATGTTAGGGCTTTTTGCTCTTATGGTGCGATACGGACTCCCTATCACCGCCAGCCCTGATTCAACAGCAGGATATTTTGAATCAGTGTATGCTGACATTGGTGATGAACAGAATATTATGCAGTCGCTGTCAACCTTTTCCGGACAGATAAAAAATATTGTACGCATACTAAACCTTGCTAATGAAAAAAGCCTGGTGCTTATTGATGAGATTATTGTAGGTACAGACCCAAAACAGGGAGCTGCAATAGCACAAGCAGTGTTGCAGTATTTAGTAAATAAAAAAGCGGTTGTAGCCGTTACAACACATTATTCACAGCTAAAAGAAATTGCTTCTGTTGATAGCCAATTTGAAAATGCATCCGTTGTTTTTGATATCCATACCATGCAGCCCACCTATCAGGTGCTCATGGGTATTCCTGGGGCAAGCTATACTATTGAAATAGCAAAAAATTTGTCTTTACCGCAAAAAATCATTGATGATGCCATATCCTTACTTGACAGCACCTCGCTAACCGTGGACGCACTGCTTTCCCAAATAACCCAGCAATCGCATACATTACATCAAAAAGAACAGGAACTTGCACTATTAAAACAGGAGCTTAATCAATTAAAAAATGACTACGATAAAAAGATAAATGAGCTACAGCAACAAATAGAAAAAGTAACAAAAGAGCAGGCAATTGAATTTGTACATGAACTTCATCAATACCGAAACACCATCATTGACAAAATACGCACCATGCATTCAATGTCCATGAAGGATGCAACACAGCTTGTAAATGACATTACACAAATGCAGCTTTCATTGCAGGATACTATCAAACAGCTCCAGAAACCCTCTGAAGATTTTTTACCCTGTACTGTTGATACAGTGCAAAAAGGTTCAAAAGTATTTATAAAGCCACTGGAACAATACGGATATGTTGAAGATGTTGATGAAAAAAGCAAGCAGTTGAAAGTACGCATGGGTACTGTGAATAGCAGGTTTTCATTTGATGATGTGTATTGTATTCCGGAAAGCAAAAAGCTAACCACTGTTAAAACAAAAACCAATACAATAGCAACACAGGATATCCAGCATATACCAATGAGCATTCAGACAAAATATAATACCATTGATCTTCGTGGTTTATATGTTGATGAAGCATTGCAAAAAATGGATCATGAACTGGATAATCTTTTAAAAAACAATATCCCAACCGCTATTATTATTCATGGACATGGGACAGGCTCTTTAAAAAAAGCTATTCGCCAGTACCTTAAGCATTCGTTTTATGTAAAAGGCTACCGTCCCGGACAGCCGGAGGAAGGTGGTGATGGCGTAACAGTAGTGCAGTTGCGATGAGCTTTTCATAAACAATACAACAACAACAGTATGTACTATTAATAAATGTAATGAATGACTGCATGCATGTACTAATATTCTACTCTTTTATTGTACTTATTATATTTATTATACTTTGATAATCACCGCCTCATACGCATCAAGCGTGAGAGCACCCCCATGTATTGAAGAATGTGAAGAATGCGAAGAATGAATTGAAGAATTTCCACAGGATGAAAGCAACACCTCGCCTTCTAACCCAATGGTTACATCCTTTTTTGCTTTTGAAAAATTCAATGCAATCATCAACTGTTCATTGTTATGGCATCGTTTATACAGCAGCACATCATCCGGTGCAGGTACAAATTCAATATCACCCGCATACAGAGCAGGATGCAATCTTCTGATGGCAATACAATCCTTATACAGGTGTAATATTGACTGCTTGTTACCCTGCTGCTGCAAAACATTAGTGGTTACATAATCACTATTGACCGGCAGCCACGGTTTACCGTTTGAAAAGCCTGCATTCTGAGTCATATCCCATTGCATGGGAGTACGTGCTTTATCCCTGCCTTTGTGAAATGGCCAGTACTTCTTTCCCAGCGGGTCCTGTATCTGGCTGCGTTTAATCTTCCCATCAACCATACCTATCTCTTCGCCGTAATAAATAAATGGCGTTCCCTTCTGGGTTAACAGCATCACTGCTAACAGCTTTGCCTTCTGCACATCATTATTTGCCAGCCGTGTTATTGCTCGCGACTGGTCATGATTGGACAGTACATGACATGGCCAGCCACTATCGCCAATAGCATGGTACCAATTTTTTAAGATACGTTCAAACTCGCGTGCGTTAAAGCGTGCGTAGATAGTTGAAAAATCAAATGACAGATGCAACTCATCATTATTACCCAGGTACGATGCAGCCATCGCTGGCTCTTTTTCACCTTCGTTTGGATATGTTTCACCAACGCTCATAGTATCACCATAACTATCTAACAATTGACGTAACTCTTTCAGGATATCATGTATCTCAGGCTGATTGCGATCATATATATGAACCTGCAAATCATGACGTCGTGGATAGGTTAAACGTAACCTATAGGGATTGCTTCGTACATTAATATCCTTAACAATATAGTTGATTACATCAAATCGAAAACCCTTTACACCCATGTCAAGCCAGTAGCGCAGTACATCAACCATTGCTTTTTTAACTTCAGGATTATGCCAGTTCAAATCAGGCTGCTGCTCGGTAAAAAGATGAAGATAGTAGTGACGCGTCAACTCATCCCACGTCCATGCTCTACCGCCGAATGCAGCCATCCAGTTATTGGGCACTTTACCATTTTTTCCGGGGTGCCATATATACCAATCACGCTTTGGATTATCAACTGATGAACGTGATTCCACAAACCACGGATGCAGGTGCGATGTATGGTTCAACACCATATCCATGATGATAGCAATGTTGCGTTTTTCGGCTTCTTTTAATAATTTTTTAAAATTGGCGATAGTTCCAAATATCGGATCTATTGAACAATAGTCACTCACATCGTAACCAAAGTCATACATTGGTGAGCGGTAAATAGGCGATAGCCATATACCATCAACACCTACATCCTGAAGATAATCAAGCGATTGGATGATACCCTCCAGATCGCCAATGCCATCATTATTTGAATCCTTAAAGCTGCGTGGATATATTTGATACAGTACACCGTGTTTCCACCAGCTCTTTGTTATGGGTTTACTCATAATCTCTTTCTTTTGATTCTTTTGAACCTTGCTTAGATGGTGTAGTTATAGTTTCCATCTGAGCTTTTACATCATCCCCCTTGCCTACTGCCTTTAACGCTTTAAAAAATGCAGCAGCGGTTTCATATACTGCCTTATCAACACGATCGCGTATCTTTGCATTGTTATAATATTCATCATTCATTGCATCTTTAAACGGTTTGAAGAGCTTTTTCATATTGCCGCCCTTCATGTTATTTGCCAGGGCATACTCTTCCATCTTTTTCCACAGTTCCATGGATATGCCTTTATCAGGGTCTTTTTCGTACGTAGGACCTTTTTCAACTGCTACTCCATATTCATCCATATCTATCCCCCAGATAACGTTCTGCCACAGCGTACCAACATTAGCTTTAAAAATGCCATACCTGTAAAACTGCCCAACGTCTTCAATGGATGTACCGGTGGTGCCATGCTGTGCAATACCAACACCCCATGGTGACATAGCCCTGTAGGTATTGTGAGTTAATTGTAGATCAATATTACCACGAACATTGCCATGAGTTGTTCCATTATTGATGGCAATTAAATCAGGGCATTGCCCCAATTTTGTCAATGCCTCTACAAGTGTCACTGCTTCACTTACCGAAGAATTGCCATGAGCTCCTCCAATCTCGCCAACCTCGGATTCATACATTAAACCAGCTCGTATAACCTGCTCACTTAGCAATATGCTCAATGCAATATTCTGTTCCATCGGCAAAAATGAAACATCAATTGAAAATGAACCATATCCTGCCTCTATTGAAGCTTTTATTATTGCATCGGCTTTATCAAACGCCTTACGGCTCACCTCCTGAACAGTGGTATGGTCTCTGTGGCATGTAAACGGCACTGCCTTTTCACCTGCATTGCCCATCTTGTCATTTAAGCTGACAACCAGTTTAATAAAATCTGCAGGTGTAAGCCCTGTATAGCCACCTGACAGGTCGCTTTCTGAAAGAGCCAGTTCATATATAACCGGTGCATTCAACTCCATCGATGCCTTTATAATCCCTGGAATAGCAATTTCATGGCGTGTATTGACAGCCATAGCTACCCAGTGGTTTCCTTCCTTCATTGCGGATTTTATGATTGATTTGCCATTGACATGCATCACTTTTGAATCGGGAAATGCTTTTTTAAAGTTTTCTGGTCGTAAATCAAGAATATTCATAGTTCCCCCTGATGTGTATTGTAATATTTGCTAATACCGTAATACTATCAATTATTTATTCAAGTAAAATTTGCCGTGATAATTACATTTTTGCAAAAGATTGTATGCTATATCATATAACAAGTTATAGCTATACATGGAGTTACCCTATTATTACATAATTATTTACTATATTATGAATTTTTGTAATATAATTGAAGCCTCTGAACAAAAATAAAAATTCTAAAAAATCATACTTCCAACGC
>DAOLVF010000117.1:0-5881 GCA_035420565.1 Spirochaetota bacterium
TAAATACGGCTGCATCGTCACCTATAGCGCGCAATACATTTCTATCATCATAAATGGTGTCGGGGGTTATCCGCTTAATAAAACCAAATTCACCGATATCATTCAGTTTCATGATTTGATTTCCTTAACTTTTTTATGATTGCTGCAAGATTGGCTGCTGCCTGGCAGGGATTATCCGCACAAACAATGGCTGAAACAACAGCTAAACAGTCAGCTCCATGGAGTAAAACATCTTCAGCATTGTGAAGATTTATACCGCCAATGGCAACAACGGGTATCGTTACAGCATCTTTTATTTCCTGCAATCCTTCCAATCCTAACGGCGCTGCGGTATCAGTTTTAGTTGGGGTGGCAAACACAGGGCTTGCACCTATATAATCAGCTCCACCTTTTTGTGCTTCAATTGCCTCATTAATTGTAGAAACCGTTATGCCAATGATCATTTTATGAGGAAGCAATTTTCGAGCATTTGTCAATGGCATGTCATCCTGCCCTAAATGGATACCATCAGCATCTACTGCCAGCGCCACATCTATACGATCATTAATTATTAAAGGAACATTATATCTGATAGTAATATTTTTAACGGTTTTTGCCAGTGCAACAAAATGTTTTGTAGCAATATTTTTTTCCCGCAACTGTACGCAATCCACTCCTCCCCGTATAGCTTCTTCAACAAGTATTTCAATAGGCTTTTTTGCCAATCCTCTGTCGGTCACTAAATATAATGAAGATGTAAAACGTTTCATTGTAATTACCTCATACTTATATAGCAAATTTTGCATATTGCTCCAACTCTACAGGAGTTATTGCATACAGTTTATCCAGTAAAGCAATCATAAAGCTGCCCGGCGTCATTGCTTCTTTTGCTGCCAGTTCACCAGCAATACCAAAATACGCCAGTGCCGATGCAGCCGATTTTAAATGGTCACTTTCAACTGCACAAAATGTTCCAATCAATGCTGTCGCGGCACAGCCCGTTCCTGTTACATAACGCATCATTGAATGGCCATTGCTTACTTTTATTGCTGCATTTCCATCAGTGACAACATCAGTAACTCCTGTTACTGCAACAACTGCGTTGTAGCGTAACGATAGTTCCACTGCAACATCAGTTGCTTCATCAACTCCATGTTGTGAATCAACACCTTTTGTTTGTGAGCTACTATCGGTCAAAGCTAAAATCTCAGAAGCATTACCACGAATAACAGAAATTTTAGCTGCGCGTAAAATCCTCAATGCAGCTGTAGTTCGGAATTTTGTTGCACCTGCTCCAACGGGGTCAAGAATGATTGGGATTCCCTTTTTATTTGCTTCGCTGGCAGCAATAATCATAGAACGAATCCATTCTTCTTCAAGGGTGCCAATATTAATAACAAGAGCATCTGCAATACCAACCATATCACGTACCTCATTATAGGCATGTGCCATAACCGGGGAAGCGCCACAAGCTAACAGGGCATTTGCAGTATAATTCATAACCACATAATTGGTAATATTATGAATGAGTGGTTTTTGTGCTCTGATTTTTTTTAAGGTTTCTCCGGCATATTCATGTAGATTCATTGTGTTACTCCAAAAAAATAGTATAGTACTGTTAGCAACTGAAGAATCTATGCTTTACCATAACGACAGATTCTTCACTTCGTTCAGAATGACATGCTGCACTAAGATTCTTCACTATTTCGCAACATCTCCATCATGATGCAATAATTCACATTCATTGTGTATGGTAATAGCACAGAGCTTACCGCACATTGTGCATACCTTTTCATTATAATCTTCACTGTTACTGCGCCGTTGTTTTGCCATATCCGGGTCAATTGCCCTGCTTATCATCCCTTCCCAGTTTAAGGATTTTCTGAATTGTGACATTTCCAAATCCTGCTGCAGCGCTTTGGGTATGCCCTTTGCAATATCAGCCGAATGAGCTGCAATACGCGTTCCAATTACTCCCAGCCGCACATCATCAACCGATGGAAGGCATAGATGCTCAGCAGGGGTAACATAACACAAAAAATCAGCGCCAGCATAGGCAGCGATAGCTCCTCCAATTGCTCCCACAATATGATCATATCCCGGGGCAATATCGGTTGTCAGCGGTCCCAGCACATAGAATGGAGCATTATCACAGATTCTTTTTTGTAACACAATGTTTGCCGCTATCTGTTCCATTGGAACATGCCCCGGTCCCTCAACTATCACCTGCACTCCTGCATCACGGGCTCTTTGTACAAGGTCACCTAATAAAATAAGTTCTTCTATCTGAGCAGCATCTGTTGCATCGGCTGTTGCA
Source organism: Spirochaetota bacterium (assembly GCA_035420565.1). Classification (GTDB taxonomy): domain Bacteria; phylum Spirochaetota; class UBA4802; order UBA4802; family UB4802; genus UBA4802. The sequence goes on from DAOLVF010000117.1 coordinate 2,297, forward strand.
CCCGGGCGCAGTCCATCACCTAAACTAAGCGTGACATCATACTTATGAGCTATCGCACATAATTTTTCATAGTCCTCATAAAGTGGATTTTCCCTTTTATGATGCTTCATCCATGCTGAAAGCAATGAGCCTCCACGGCTTACTATGCCCATAACCCTTCTTTGCCTGGATGCCAATTCCATACTTTTTTGCGTAACTCCACAATGGACAGTCATGTAATCAATACCATTTTGACATTGCTCTTCAATTGCTTCAAAAAGCTGATTGTGCGACATGTGGAGTATTGACCTATTGTTAGCGGCAAGCTCAGCAGCAACCCGGTAAATAGGTACTGCACCAACCATAACATTTGCATTTTGTAGTATCATTGTACGTATTGCTGTTAGATTGCCGCCGGTCGAAAGATCCATAACACTATCAGCACCATAATACACCGCTGTTTCCAATTTTTTGCATTCTTCATCAATATCACCATGGTCGGTTGAAGTTCCAATGTTAGCATTAACCTTGGTAAGCAATCCCTTCCCTATTGCTCGTACATTGAAATTCCGCTTTATATTTTTTGGAATAACAGCCCACCCCTTTGCCATTAATTGCAAAAGTTCTTCGGGTTTCATACCTTCAAATGCTGCTGCCTGTTTCATGGCGTCAGTTATGATACCCTGTTTTGCGTAATCTAATTGTGTCATACAGGTAACCCCCACAACAAAAAAACCGCTCAGCGATTGAGCGGTTTTTTTACATTAATACTATTATAAAAGCATTGTACAAACTGCTCCCTCCGCTGGCATTACCCAGTTCAGGTTCAACGGGTATACTCTCAGGCCTGTGTATCCACACAAACCACCCCTGCTTTTAAGAACATCATACTTAGTACTACAATACTATGAACACATGAAAAATCAAGAGAAATATTACAATAATTAAATAAAATTTTTAAACTGGCGGCGTTCAGGGATGCTTTCCGGGTAACCACCATTTTTTATAAATAGCGGATCATTATATAAGCCACAGTAACAGCTGCCGTATTCCTGTATATCAGGTGCGCAGTATTCGCAGGGACATATAATATCCTTATCCTTTTCTCGTATGCCGTCAGCGTCCCGGCATGGGCATGAAAAATAGCCATATCGATTATAATTTGTTGTTAATCCTTCAACCAGAATATCAAGAAATTCCTTATCAGGATGCAATACCCAGCCATGCTTGCCAGCAACCATCTGAGCAAATTGCAGGGTGTCCTGTAATGTTTTTGTTTTCATCATTGTTTACTACTCCATTTTTAATAATCGTCGCCATTCTTCTTCAATAAAACCCGTGAAAAATGTGGTATCATCAATAACTAAAAACGGAAATGCAACATACATGTTTGATTTTTTTGCCAGATAGTCCTTTATATTGTTCTTTTCCTCTGATGGCAATAGATCAACATAAACAAATTTATACTTTACAGAATTGTCATCAAGAAACTTTAATGCACGTTTACAATGTCCACAGGTTGATAACGCATACACGGTTATATCCCCTGGAGAAAGTAAACCATCCTTATAGGTAAAGGTAATATTTTCAATCATATCAATCCTCCCATTACTGTACTATATCAGTACTTACATGAACATTGTTAGGTCCAAGGGGTTTTGCCTGTTCATGATTTTTGAATTTCATTTTATCGTTATTATTGAGTTCTTCAAATTTTATAATTTGCAAGGTACCATTAATAAATTCACTACGAAATTTGAATGTTCCCCTGTCAAAAAAATCAATCCTGTAAACTTCACCTTTACTATTATAAAATTTCCACTCTTTATCCCATTTACCCTTATACCAATAACCCTCGGTTACAACTTTATTTGTTATTGGCGAATATTCCTTACAAAACCCATGATAAAGATCATTATGTACCTGAATTTCGTACAGTAATTTGTTGTGATACTTAATCTGCTGCAATTGATAATGATTGCCGCTATCATCAACCATAGAAACAATACTGCTTTCCAATCGGCTATGACTACGGCTATAGTTAAAATAAAATAATGCAGTGGATACTACTAACATTGCAATTGACATACCATATATAATAGTAATAATCAAACTTTTAATAAAATTTGGTGCTTTAAAAGTTAGCTTATCCCATACCGCAAGTATTATATTGGCATATCGCTTGCCCTTAACCTTGGGGAAAATAGCTTTAACTGTTGCATATATTATACCAATGTTGTCTTGCAACACTTTATCCTCATTTTCAATGGACACCGTAGCTGGTATATCAGCCTTCAAAGCTTTTACTGCTTTATTGGTACGATAGTTATCGGGAATCGATAGAATAATGATAATCCCAACAAATGCCAATAACAATGTATGGGAAAAAACTGCTAAATAAATAAGTGCCAGCGATGTTACTATTCTAAATAATAATTGAGCTACCATTGACCTTTGAAAAATGATATCCATTATCCTGCCACCATCAAGAGGGTAAATAGGCAGTAAGTTAAACCCGTTAATAAATATAAGCGATGCTGCTATTTGATTAAGATTATCATTATTTTTAAAAAAAAACATACATGCTATGGCAATCAATATGCCAGGCATGGGACCAAGTAATGATATGATAGCTTCATTAAAACCATCTTTATTTAATTTTAAACCACTTACAGCTGCACCAAAAAAAGGTATAAAGAACATCTTTATATTTTTATATTTAAAAATCATCATGCCAAGTAAATGTCCAAACTCGTGTAGCAACAAAACAATAATAACGATAATGGTATCTTTTAAAGGATGTTTGGCATAACCAATAGAAAAAAACAAAAGGATGGAAATGATTAAAATCGCAATACTACCTATGTTATTGCTTTCATAATTTTTAATATTTTTAATATCATTTAAAATTTTTTGAGTATCATCTGCTCTATCATCATGCACAGCATCTTCAGCTGTATTTGCATTGTCATTGTGCACATTTTTATGATGAGTTGCATGGAATTCATATCCACAATAAGGGCATATTTCAATCAACAATGGTATCTTGTTTCCGCACTTTTTACATTTCATAATGTTTTTGCCTTATAAAAAAAGCGATGACAGTGCATCGCTTTTTATAAATTAGTATAAAAACTATTGAATTAATGCCCTTCTCGCAAGCTTTCAGCGGGTGGATAAATGCCCTTTGCCCTTCTATAAACGGCTATACCAAAACGGATACATCCACAGATGACCACCCACACTGCCATAACAGAAATGATAGTAAGAGTATGCATTACCGCTGTATGATATTCACTAATCAGATATAGAATTAATTCATCCATCACTCACCTCAAAAATGAAAGTTTATTATGATAAGTACAATAATAACTTTTAAATTTTCATTTAATATTGTCAATACAAAATTTTATAATTCATAAAATTTTACCGGAAAATGTTGTTTTTATAAAATTGAAAGTGCGTTGCTTTTCATTAAAGGCTTTACATTTTTTTTGTAAAATGATAGTGTACAATCACTATTTTCTTTTTGATGAAGGTATTGCATTTTGTTAAAAAGTGTTTGACTTTATAAATTACCATACAAATAATTAATATTAATGAGTA
>DAOLVF010000118.1:0-4192 GCA_035420565.1 Spirochaetota bacterium
AAAAGAAATAAAATTACTTAAAGTATCGGGATTTCCCATGTTCAATTCATCGCTATCGCCGATGTTTGTTATTTTTAAATAGCGGCTGTCGGCTAATCTTTCAGAGTTTATTTTTGAGCTGTTGGTATCATGCAAAATTTTATACAGACGAGTGCCTTTCCAATCACCATCGGCTGTCGTTTCACCATCACAACGGTCAAGGAGGACAATGACATTGATGCTATGCCCGTTTGTATCCACCTGTTCCATCTCATTAAAATCAGCAAGTGCATACCGTTCAAGGTTGTTATCACCATCCATATATACCATGATAGTCCATGATGGCACATAGCCGTTAGTGCTGTCACTGCATGAAGGTAATGCTATGATGCTAAGGCAAAGTATGATTGGCAGTGTTATGCAACGTATGGTGATGTACATTTGTTTATAATGGTTCATGGTATATCCCTGTTTGTATAAACATAGTAGGTTGTATATCCAGTATATAGGCAATCATTTTTCTGATTCAGGTTATAAATTACTACTATACAATGTAATGGTATCCTTGTTGTTATCAAGCAACAACTATCTACTTTGTATCAATTTATATTAATGGTTTTATTGGCATGTAATAGTAAATTTTACAATATAATTATGCTATCTTCATAATTTTTTAAACACGTGTTGATTCATTAATCTTTAAATTCAATACTAAAATTTATATAAAAATATTAATGGCATGGTTGTGGTTTATGATTAATATCAAGCGTTTACTAATTAAACATTTTAATATAATATATATTTTTATTCCTTTTATTATAATAACTGTTTTATCAGGTATTATAAGCCTGTATACTACCCATGAATATAATAGCTATATATCACAGTTTATAGAATCATTGGAAACAGCCAAGAATATTCAGATTGAATTGCAAAAACAATTTAATAATGGGAAAATTATAATTCTTGAAGGTATTTCTTTTAATACCTATCAACATAAAATTCATGAATATTCGTATAACGCACAAAATATCCAGAATCAATTATTTAATCTGGGCATTATGTGCAAGGATATGAAAGGCATTCATGTGAAAATTATAAAATTTACAAATTTTTATAAGCAGGTAAATAATGAGTTTTTATCCTATATAGTGAATTATAATGATCTGGATTTTTATAGCAGTAAAAATATTATAAATAATTCATTTGCAAATGAACAAAAATTGTTACAAATGATGGAAGATATAGTAAGCGATATAGATAAGGTTTCAAACGAAAAAATACAATATATAAATAAATATTACCTGACAGGTGGTTTTATTTCCATTGGTTTGTTAACTATATTTGCACTGGTAGTGAGCTGGTTTTCTGCACGTTTGTTCAACAGGTTTAAAGAAAAACTTGAGACGAAAGTTCAGAGAAGAACTGAACAGTTGCAAAAAACAAATGATAAATTATCATTATCAGAACAAAAGTACCGGTTTTTAATTGAATCAACTGATGATATGATTTTTACGATGAGTGAGCAGGGGGAAATATTTACCATTAATAAATCTGTTAACGAGTATCTAAAATTAAAGTCCAGCGCTGTCATTGGTAATAATTTTTATGATTACCTGTATTTTGATAATGACAACGATGTGTTCAAAAAGCAAATGTTGAAAAAGAATATTGAACGGTCATTATATGATAAAAAGAAGATGGGATTTTACGCTGAATTTAAAACTAACAAAATGATAGAACCTATTGAAATGTTTGTAACACTTGAATCCGTTACCACTAATGGAAGGATGGAAATAATTGGCAAAGCCTCAAAGATAATAGAAAATGAAATTATTGATTCATTTCTTTATGAACATGTAAAATATGAAATTTCAAATTCATTACTTTTAGCGGATGAGATTACTCATAGAATTATATTAAATGTTAAAAAATTTTTGCCGCACAATGCAATTGCTCAGTTGCGATTAGTAATCAGCGAACTGCTTATCAATGCAATTGAACATGGTAATTTAGATATAACCTATGAAGATAAATTATTAAAGCTTCAGGATGATGTATATTTTGATTATATGACGCAAAAGATTAATGAAAAAGATAACAAAGATAAAAAAATCAAGGTAGAATTTATGGTTAATAGTGAAAGGATAGTAATTAAGATATCTGACCAGGGAAAAGGATTTGATCATAAAAAATATTTAAGCAGGTCTGCTGAGCAGATTACTGAAGAATCATTATTACAGCATGGTAGAGGGATTTTACTTGCAAGACAGATATTTGATGAAATAAAATATAATGATAAAGGTAATCAGGTGCTATGCATAAAATACTTCAATCCAGTGGAAAAAGAACTACATGCACATAAAAAAGATCAAATACTGTTAAGTTGAAATAAGCATTGCAGTTTTACTCTGCAATATTTATACGGGAACATTATTGCATATACATTCTAATGGATAATCAATTTACATGTTCAATATATTTTTTATTTAGTATCTGTATTGTATTCAATTAAATTGCAGATTCATCATTACAACACAGTGAGAGGTGCCGATAATAACATGCTTTTGCTATACATAGACCCCGTATTTTGATTAAAGTCTCTATATCATTGCACAAAAATAATGATAATCAAAGTATTCCTGAAAATATTTTGCATGTAAAAAATTTCTTGCCTTCTATGTATTATCATACAATAATTGTAACAATGAAAAAGTATACTATAACATTATATACTATAATTTTCCTGCTTATATGTTCTGCATCATATTCACAGCAGCTATCGCCCATAGTAAAATTGTACCCATTTAATGCTGCTGATACTTATTTAATAAACTGGAAGTGGATAACCGCTCTTGATTATAAAAAAATTTCGGAGTGGGCAAAAATCTATCGCTGCAGTGTAAACTACGATGATTATCCCATCATAGACGGGGTTGCATGGTTTGTATCAAAATATGGGTCAACCATCATTTTTGATAATCTTGATGATATAAAATATTTTCTTCATATAAATTTTGTAACATTTGATGATCCAGAAAAAACCGGGATTGATGCACTGTGTATTGTATCATGTAATGGTAAACCTGTGAAAAGATTAGCCTTCAGTGATATGATTGTCAATAACAGCAGGGTAACCATTGAAATAACACGGGAATATATTGTTAACAAAACAATGCTTGTTGAGTTTAAAGAATATTCTTCTGCTGGCGGTTTTTTTGGTGTGTGGGATGTTGTTTTAAGCAAAAGCGATGTGCTTCCTCAGATTATAGATATTCCAGAATCAAAAAGTTCAAAAAGTAAAAAAGGAACTATGGAAACAATTCCACAAACACTGATAAAGCCTTAAAGCTAAAAAACAAAAAAAATAGTGTTTTGTATATTTTGTAGTAAATTACAATTTTTCAGTGTAGCAAACCAATTTTTTTTTAATTATTACTGAAATTTTATTGACCATTTCAACGATACTAACTTTTGTGACAAAAAGGAATATGAAAATTGCTATTGAAAATTTTAACGACAGTATTGGTTTTGTCACCTTTGTGATAAAAAAATTTTTTATTTTTTTGTTTTTTTGTTAGATAGTTTTTCAAGAATTCATATATTGTTAATAGTATTTTATAGTAAAATACTGCTTAAAAAGGGTGATAGCGTATGGCAAATGAATTTGAAAAAGAGTTTGATGATGAAGTATATGAAGACGACTTTTATGAAGAGAGCTTTGATGATGAGGAATTACTTGAAGAAGAGAGTATAGAGGATGATGCTCAGGATGAACAGGAAGAGATTGAAGAAGATGAAAAACATATAGCGGTAATTTTAGCCTGTGATGATTGTGATTATCGATGGGAAGACGTTATTGTAAAAAGAAAAGATGAGGATATTGAGGATTTAGAGATTATATGTCCTATGTGCGGTTCTACTAATGTAACCCAGATATGAGTCAGCAATTTATTCGTATTAAAGGTGCCCGTGAGCACAATTTAAAAAATATATCGGTTGATATTCCTCGGGAAAGGCTGGTGGTTATTACCGGGCTTTCCGGTTCAGGAAAGTCATCTCTGGCTTTTGATACAATTTATGCAGAAGGTCAGCGCAGGTATGTTGAGTCGCTGTCAGCCTATGCTCGGCAGTTTTTAGGACAGATGGAAAAACCGGATGTTGACCTCATTGAAGGACTATCGCCTGCTATATCAATAGAACAAAAAACAAC
>DAOLVF010000118.1:4292-5840 GCA_035420565.1 Spirochaetota bacterium
TTTAATAGTCCGTATGGCGCCTGTCCGTCATGTGATGGGCTTGGCTTTATTATGCAGTTTGATCCCGATTTGATTGTGGATAATCCTGATAAATCGTTGATGGATGGTGCATTAGCGGTATGGGGAAAAACAACAAACTACTGGTATCAGGAACAGGTAGTGGCGCTTGCCCGTCATTTAAAGTTTGATCCTTATACCCCATGGAAAAAACTTTCCAGAAGTATTCAGCAGGTTGTACTCTATGGATCAAATGGTAAAAAAATTGACTACTCCATTGAACGTCATGAAGCGCAGTATACATTTGCAAAAGCATTTGAAGGGGTTATTTCCAATTTAACCCGTCGCTACAAAGAAACGCAGTCGGATGAGATGCGCGAGTGGATGGAACGATTTATGCGCAATCGTGTATGCGATGCATGCGGAGGTAGACGTTTGCGTCCGGAAAGTCTGGCGGTAAAGGTTGCTGATAAAAATATTGCTGATATCAGTGCGCTGTCAATCAAGGATGCAGTAACATTTTTTCATGAGCTTTCGCTTTCAGAAACGCAGATGGCAATTGCCCGTCAGATAGTGAAGGAGATTACGGCAAGGCTTTTATTCCTTTCAAATGTTGGTATTGATTATCTGACGCTTGACCGAGCTGCCGGGACACTTTCAGGCGGTGAGGCACAGCGTATACGCCTTGCCACACAAATAGGTTCGGGGTTAACCGGGGTGCTGTATATTCTGGATGAACCAAGCATTGGATTGCATCAGCGTGATAACAAAAAACTTCTGGATACATTAAAGGAGCTGAGGGATATAGGAAATACGGTGATAGTTGTTGAACATGACGAAGAAACCATTCGCGAATCGGATTACGTCATTGATTTAGGACCTGGTGCAGGGCTTGATGGTGGATATATCATTGCACAGGGGACACCGGAAGAGATTGAAAATAATGAAAGCTCAATAACGGGGTTATATCTTAACGGCAAGCGATTTATTGCACAACCTCAAACCCGTAGAAAAAGCGAGCACCACCTAGTGATACGTGGCGCTTCTGAAAATAATCTAAAAGCTATTGATGTTTCATTTCCTTTAGGAGTGTTTACCTGTATTACCGGTGTATCCGGTTCGGGCAAATCAACCTTGATTATTGACATTTTGTATAAAGCACTGGCATCGTTAAAGATGCACAGCAAAGATTATCCCGGTAAATTTAAAAAAATTGAAGGGATTGAATATATCGATAAAGTCATTGATGTTGATCAGTCGCCCATTGGCAGGACGCCGCGCTCCAACCCTGCTACCTATACCGGTACATTTACTCCCATACGGGAGCTGTTTGCCAATTTGCCCGAATCTAAAATACGTGGCTATAAGCCGGGACGTTTTTCGTTTAACGTGAGTGGCGGGCGATGTGAGGCGTGCTGGGGTGACGGCATAAAGAAGATTGAGATGCATTTTTTACCTGATGTATATATTACCTGTGAGGTGTGCAAAGGCAAACGCTACAATCATGAAACACTGGAGGTGCGCTATAAAGGTAAAAATATCTATGAAGTG
>DAOLVF010000119.1:0-4054 GCA_035420565.1 Spirochaetota bacterium
ATTATGTTACTGATGAAGAAATTGTGCAGATACTGGAAGCTGCACGCATGGCACCATCGTGGGCTAATGTACAGCCATGGGAATTTATTGTTGTACGTGATAAATCATTAATTGAAAAGATTGTTGGAACATATTCGCCAACCAATCCTGCACGGAAATGTTCATTGGCGTCTTCAGCGCTCATTGTGGCATGTGCTAAAACAAATGTTTCGGGTTGTAAAGAAGGCAGGGATGTTACTGCTCTGGCAAACTGGTATATGTTTGATTTAGGTATGGCGGTTCAAAATATCTGCTTAAAAGCTTATGAACTGGGATTGGGCACGGTAGTGGTGGGTTATTTCGATCATCAACAATGTAACAAGCTATTACAGGTGCCACAGGATACCACCGTTGTTGTAACGATACCTGTTGGGAAACCAGAGGTAAGTGGTAAGCAGGGACCTCCTCGAAAAGAGTTGATGGATTGTGTTTATGTGAATACCTATGGAAATAAATTTTTTAAATAAGTAAAACGATATGGATATAAAAGACAAATGGATCTATTTTGCTGCACCACTTTTTACAGCGGCCGAGAGGCAGTTTAATGAAACACTGGCATTGTACATTGAGCAGGCTGGTTTTGCGGTGTACCTTCCCCAAAAAGAATGTGCCAAAATCAGCAAATCTGCGGAGATATATACGCAGTGCTTAAAAGGACTTGATAATGCATGGTGTGTTGTTGCAGTAGTGGATGGGTGTGATACGGATTCCGGTACAAGCTTTGAAATAGGGTATGCCTATGCAAAGGGGATACCTGTTATTGGCGTCAGAACTGATTTCAGACAAAACGCTGATGACGGGCACCTTAATCTGATGCTGTCGCAAAGCATTGCTATGTTGTGTTTTGTCAACAGCCTTGAGGATGCATCAATTGATACTGTTGCACGATGTGTTAAAGAAAAGATTAATGCTCTGCTCATCAAGGTGTTACAATAAAATTAAAATAAACATGGAATAAGGGTGGTTTACCATGAAAAGAGTACTATCATGTATTGCATGGTTTACGGGGGGAATACTTGCTGCACTTGTTGTACTGCTTATCTATGGATTGGCGATTACTCAGAATGCTATCATACAGGACACTCACAAACAATACTATCATGCCACAAGGCTTGTCATATATGGCGATGTTGTTATGGGATTTATAAGCGATAGTTCATCGCAAAATAAAAATTTAGAAACATTACCCCATTCATTCAAGGTGATGCTTGCCGGAACTATCGCCCAGATTACGTTCCGTCCTTTTGAAAGCGTTTATGTTCCTCCACTCTATTTAGGTACATACCATATCAACGCTTCGGGGCACGATGGGATATTGGTGTTGCAGGTTAAGGATGGATTACTCTATGGGGCGGTTCGCTTCCCTGATTGGGCAAATGGTGTATGGGAGCCATTAAAGGGTGTTGTAATAAAAAACAATACACTCTATTTTACACGTTCAGTGACAAATGAAAAAGAAAGGTTAAAAACCGGCGCACGAGAATATTTCACACAATACTATGTTGGTACCTATAAAGAAAATGGTAAAAAGATAGTGGGCTTTTATAAATCACGTGGTGCAAAATATCTTTTTGAGGCTTACCGGAAAAAGTAATATTACGAAGCAATAACCACACAGTTTCTGCCACGCTCTTTTGCCATGTAGAGCGCTTCATCTGCTTTTGTACGTATGATGTCTTTGCCACATTGCGGGAATGCTGCAATCCCCATGCTGATGGAAAGCGTAAAGTTGGGCATTCCCAATTCATGGCAATTTATATGATGAACACGTACTCTGGCTTGTTCAGCAAAATTGAATGCTTCATCAATATTGTTGCCATTGACAATGATAGCAAATTCATCGCCACCGTAGCGGCATATTGCATCGGATTCTTTAAATATTTTTTTAAGCACATTGACTATAGCAAGTATTGCGCGGTCGCCAACTTGATGATCAAACTGTTCATTGATCTTTCTGAAATAATCCAGATCAATCATAATGAGGCAGAATGGTTTTTCCTGTGTTATCAAAAGTGCGATAGTATCTTCAAAATAACTGCGGTTGTAAACACCGGTAAACTCATCAATAATTGAACGCTTACGTGCTGCCTCGCCCCATTGAATCATTTCGGTTAAAAACGATCCAGTCTTTAAAAGGCGCTGTGAGATAACCGTGAGCATATCGTACATGATCTTAATAGCAATGGGTGGATGATTGTTCATTATGGCAAAGAAGTCATCTGCGGTAAGCGAAAGCAGGGTGCAGTTGGTTTGTGCAATACAGGTTGCTGAACGTACATCGTTTTCAAAGATTGCCATGTCACCAAAAAAATCTCCTTTACTGAAACGGGCAACCTCACGCAGAGAATTATCGGACAGCTTTATAAATGCAGCAATGACACCATCAGCTACAATGAAAAGCTCATTGCCATACGTCCCTTCATGAAAGATGACATCGTCCTTACCAATATTATTTCTGGTAAAATAGGGTGCCAGTTGAGATAACTCTTCATTGCTGAGCCTTTGAAAAATAGTTACCTGTGACAGTAAAGTATCCAGGCTGTTCACTTTGTACCTTCCATTGCTATTGAATTGCCACCATTGTTATATGCTGACCACATTATTGTATACGTATTTTCAATAGCCTGTTGAGTAATGGTATTTTTACTTATTCCAATACTTGCCGTAATGACATTGATGGCTCCATCCGTTATTGCATGTATATCGATGGCTTTGATGGCTTCTGAAATTGCTGCAGCAGTTTTTTTCATGTCAGCATCACCTGCTATCACAATCATAAACTCATCACCCCTGTAGCGTATGTGTGTGGCAAACGGTAGAGCTCTGCGCAGGGATTGTGCTATTGCCACAAGCGTGACATCACCTGCTTTGTGTCCGCAGGTGTCATTTATCATCTTAAATTTATCAGGCTTTACGATGGCAATGACATATTCTTTATTTTCCCTGAATAGCTCTTCGCAGTACTGTCGGTTATACAGGCCGGTAAGCCTGTCGGTGTAGATAGCCTTTCGCAATTCACTTACCCAGCCGTAATTTTGTGAAATAAGTTTATTGGTTTCGCGTATCCTGTATGATATGTTCGATAGTAACTTATAAATGATCTTTGCACCAATATCAGCATGATCGGTTACAAATGATACAAAGGTGCCAGTTGCCGGAAACAGAAGCACACCGGCATCATCAAGGGCAATGGCTTCAACCTTCCCCAGCGATATGCCGCATAGATTAAGTTCGCCGAAACTTTCATTGGGTATATACCGGGCAATTAATCTGTTTTGTGCTCCGTTTGAATAAATGCCTATGCTTCCTGAAGTGACTATGCACAACAGGTTGAATGATTCATCAAATGAAAAAAGTTTTTCCTGCCTTGATAATTCTTTATGTGCACAATATTTTTCAATAATCTGGATTTCGCTGTCGTCAAGCGATGAAAATAGCGGCACACCTTTTACTATTGCTTTTGTATCCATTATACCTTCTGTTGACTTCTTCTATACTGTAGTGAACACTTTTTCATCATGTACCTTTGAATGCAATAAAAAAATAATCAGTAACTATCGCCAGAAGCATATAAAAATAAAATTGCTCCCTTGCAACGTTGCATTTTTTAAAAGGCATGTACTGGGTATAGAGTATTATTTATTTTCAGTGCAGATGCAAGGTCAAAAAAAGATGCATCTATTGCTGTTTATTGATGGTCTTTTTTATATATTTTTCAGCTTCCAACCAATCCGATAGCTGATCACCCGGTAAATTATTCATGATACGATGTAAATAGTTATAGAATGCCTGTATTCGTATGGCTTCATGAATACGGTTACTTTCAATCGGAATTGAATTGGTTTTTGATTTTTTTTCAGTGCTTTGACGCTTTGTGGTTTTAATGGTAGTTGTATTGCTTGCTTTTTTCCCGGCCATAAGGATACCTCCTTCCCAAATTGTGTATTGAATAGTTTATACTAAGGGAATAAATAGTATAAAAAAATAATATTGTCAATCAATTTTATAGAAAATA
>DAOLVF010000119.1:4154-5839 GCA_035420565.1 Spirochaetota bacterium
TAAGGGAATAAATAGTATAAAAAAATAATATTGTCAATCAATTTTATAGAAAATAAACAAAACTCCATTGCCATAATTTCATTGACATAATCTGGTTAACCGGTGTAGTAATAACTCATCATAAGTAAATGAACGGACAGCTTTTGATAACGATTGTGTCGGCATCCATATATGATGAAAATAGCTGGAGGCAGTCATTCTACATCATGGTTCAGAATATAACGTTGTATATCAGAATTCCGGAACAGATCCGGAATGACAGAGGTGGCATAATGCTATTTTCTATTTTCAAAGCAGTTAACTCAATAGTAAGTATCATATTTTTACTCTTATAAAGCTAATAGTGGTAAAAGGAAAACAATGAAAAAAATAGCTATAAATTTACACCCCCAGGATGAGAAATCACTGAAGCTTGTTGCAGCATTCATTAAAATTTCACATGCAAAAGGCTTCAATGTTGTTTTACCTGATTATGCGTTGTTGCATGATGATTTTGCTGACTACATTGCAAACCATGAAGATTATATCAACGCTGATGTAGCAATAGCCATTGGTGGCGATGGTACCTTTATACGGACGGCTCGCATGTTTGCTGCTGGAAGCGTTCCTATTCTGGGCGTCAATAGAGGACGATTGGGATTTTTAACCGAATTTCTTCCTCAGGAAGCATTGGATTTCTTTGATGAATTAGCGAGCAATACCTATACTGTTTCGCAAAGAAAAATGCTGAAGGCTAATATAATCCGCAATCAGCATCAGTTTGCCGCAATAGATTTTTTAAATGATGCGGTTATCACAAAAGGTTCCTTTTCACGACCAATCAGGATACGGCTGGAGCTAAACAATGAGTTTGTTAACTGCTATGCCGGTGATGGTCTTATCATAGCTACTGCAACGGGTTCTACGGCATATTCGCTTTCGGCTGGCGGGCCGATAGTTCTTCCTGATGATGAATCCGTATTTGTTGTCAATCCCGTATGCCCGCATACCCTTGCCATACGTCCCATGGTTGTTCCTGATTCAATGGTACTATCTGCCAGGGTGGTTACCAGCATTGAAAATTTATTATTGACAATAGATGGTCAGGAAGCTATTGCTTTGCAGGATACCGATGTGATTCATTTTTCACGGTCGGTACATGTGATACAGGTGATCAACCACCCATCAAGGCGTTATTTTGATGTATTGCGTCAAAAATTAGGATGGGGTGCTAATAATGAAATAGAGTGAACTATGCTGGTAGAATTACGAATTAAAAATTTTATTTTGATCGATGAGCTATCAATCAGCTTTGGGAAGGGATTAAACATCTTAACCGGCGAAACGGGTGCGGGTAAATCCATCCTTATTGATGCGCTCTCAGGAGTGCTGGGCGAAAAGATGTCAACCGATATGATACGCTCAGGATACGATAGGGCAGTGCTGGAGGGTGTTTTTGACATAGGTTCACTGCCGCAGGTAAAACAATTGCTGGAACTATCGGGTATAGATAATGACGATGATACATTGATTTTGCGCCGTGAGATATATGCCAATGGCAAGGGAAGATGTTTTGCCAATGGTGTGCAGATTCCGCTTGCAAAATTAAAAGAGATAGCTGACTATTTAGTAGATATTCATGGCCAGAACGAGCATCAGAATATTGTTCAGGTGGTAAAACACAGGGAGCTTCTGGATAATTTTGG
>DAOLVF010000120.1:0-5741 GCA_035420565.1 Spirochaetota bacterium
AATCGTTCCATGTATCATTAAAATCCGGCACATACCCTGGCGCTGGCTTTCCAAACAGCACCATGCATATACTGTCTATTAAGCGTATCTGATACTCAAGCTTTGCTGCGTCTATCATGGGAGGGTTATATCTCATGGACATGAGATATTCCATGCTGTATGATTTCATAAGTTCATGAAATTCATGCATAGCCAGTATCTGTTTTTGTACTGTGTACTTATACAGTGCCATACAATCAAAAATGTTACCGGCATTCCCGGCAACACTAATCAATACTTGAATACTATCAAATATATAATCTTCATTATAGTCGCTGGCTAACCCAACCGCAAGCCTGTGTAAAACATCAAGGTTGCTGTCAGTGTTATATAATCGTATGGCTACACGCGCAGCAATATACCTGTTATAATACATGGCAGGTATAGCATCCAGCGGGATATTGCTCTTCGTCAAAAAAAGTTTATGCACATACGAGCGCATGCACATTGCACTGTAACAATCAACCGTTGTGTTATGCACATTAATGGCAACGCATGGTATGGCGCTGGCCAGCCTTTCAATAAGCTGTTCCACCTGATGGCTGGTAAAACCATGCCGGGGTATGTAGCCCTCAATTTTTTTTCTAAGCGATAGTTCCGGATAAACAATCAAATCCATCATGCCATACTCATCATCATTGAGGTAATCCATGATTGCATGTTGGTCAACACCCAATGTTGATTCAGCATAATGGATGGTAGCATCGTCCACAACAAAAGGCTTTGCAAAACGCTCTGCAATGATAGCAAGTATCTCTTCAATACTGGATGCAGTCATGATAGCATAACCATAACAACAAATTTTAAATTCCATGCACATATGAAATAATTTTCAGCATATACTTAACCCCAGATTAGCCATAGTCAAGCTTTTCACTTTTTTTTATGCGTATTCCACACAACTATCAATAATACAGAATATACATTTTTTAAATAATCATCCGATAATGACCTGTTACCTATATTTACCGGCCTATGCAATTGTTCATGTTAGTCAGCGATTTTTACATACTTTTTGTGCTTGACAAATGAACGTTGTTCACAACAATAAACACTGTTTATTGTATTTACATACGGAGGGAATTTATGGCACTGAACAACACCTACAGCTTTGATGAATTTTTAAACTGGCGAAACAATGTTAACTTTTATGCCGACGACCCCTTTCTTCAAAAGGTAGCCATGCATTTTGCGGGAAATGATTTTCCACAGCTTGATGCAGAAGCTCGCAGGTTGTCAAAATTAGCATCGTTTAGCTGGCGTGATATATCTGATGACATAGCATGGCCACATAACAGAATATTTATGCAACACTATGATGGACACAACCACCGTATTGACAGGATAGTACGCCCTAAAGCTTTAGAAGAGATGGAAAAGCAGGTGTTTTCACAGGGTTTGTTTTCAAGCAAAACATCCCCATGGGAACGCTTAATAAAAATGATATTGATTTATGAAAATGGGGAGGCCGGTATTGCCTGCCCGCTTGTATGCACTGAAGGTCTGGTGGCTTTACTTGAAAGATACCATGATCATCCTGAACTGGAAAAAATTTTACAACACTGCAAAGAAGGCATGGATGGCAATTTTGCAATTGGCGCACAATACCTGTCCGAGATTCATGGGGGATCGGATGTTGCTGCAAATGATTTAGAGGCTGTTGAAGAAGGTGACCACTGGAGGCTTTATGGCAAAAAGTTTTTCTGTTCTGCAACGCATGCTGATTATGTTGTCATCACTGCACGCCCAAAGGGGTCAGAGCATGTTGGGTTGTTTGTTATGCCATCGTGGCTTGATAAACAAAACGAAAAGCGTAATAACTACACCATTGACAGGCTAAAATGGAAATTAGGGACTGCCGAGCTGCCTACTGCAGAGATTACCTTCAATGGAACTATCGCCTACAAAACCGGAGCTGTACAGCGTGGTGTTGCCAATGTTGTTGGTATTGTACTAACGCATTCACGGTTGACCGTGGGACTTTCTGCTGCTGCAGCTATGATACGCGCTGCCCGCGAAGCTACTGCGTATGCAAACTTTAGAACAGCATTTGGATTTCCCATAAACCAGTTTCCATTGCTTAAGCGACAGCTCAATGAAATTAACCTTTATGCGAAACGAACATTAGCAGGCGCTTTTAAGATTTATGAGATGTTCCAATCATTGCCGGGAGGGTTGAAAGGGGGGCTTACCACTGACGAAGACATCGCAACCCAGCAGAAACGGTTCAGGGTACGTATCCTTATAATGTTACAAAAGATTATTGCCTCATGGGATGCTACAGATGTATTGCGTAAAGCCATCTCGGTGTTTGGCGGTCATGGCGTTATGGAAGATTTTTCAAGTTTACCCCGTCTTTTCCGCGATATGATGATAAACGAACTATGGGAGGGACCGCGCAATGTACTGCTTACACAAATCTATCGTGATATGCAACGCGCTGCATCATGGTATCCGCTTAATCAGTTTATCAATGATTTGCTGTACAATGCAGATAGTTGTGTCATTGACGAGGTGACTGCAGCATTTGACAGATGTTTATCAAGTAATTTCATTTATCCTGGGCAGGACAATGCTGAACTATGTCTGCTGTGGGAAGAGGCAGCTCATAAGCTATTGCATGAATTTCAGAATTGTGCATTGCATGAGGTTGAAGCTGCAAGGGAAGATGCTGCGTTATCAGGAAAATAATTGGTATAATGTTTCGCCTAATCTATTCATGTGGTAGCGTACCTCTTTTTTACTTCGGCCGGGGTAATTATGAAATGTAATCATAACTCCATTTAATGATGCAAATAAGCTATGCGCTAATAGTCGTGCGTTAGTACGTGAAGCAAAAAGTTTTGTAAATTGATCCAGCACCCGGCGTTCGACTTCATTGAGCTTATTTATTAAATCGGGACTCAAGTTTGCATCCAGCATGAAGTGAGTCATCATGCGAAAATAAGGATCGTGCTTATTTAAATAACTTAAAAATGTATAGATGGTATCTTTAAGAGGATTTTTACTTGTTGCAATAATTATTTCCATTTCATTAATTATATCTTCTGCTCCCAGTAAAAAAGCTTCAACAAACAGCGCCTGTTGATCAGGGAAATAACGGTAGATAGCACCTGCCGAGATGCCTGCTTCTTTTGCAATATCACGCATTGTTACCTGATTAAAAGGTTTGGTGGCAAATACACGCTCGGCAGCGTCTATGATTATCTTTTTTTTGTTTTCTTTTTCAGTATATTTAATGTCCTGAAAGGATTTTGCATTTTTCATGCCAGAATTGTTACTTAGAAACTACAATTTGTCAAGATATAATTTGTTTATGTATTATTGTACCATATCCATAATTTTCAAAAAATATAAACACTGTGACAATGGTACAACGAAACATTTTTAAACGGATTGCAGATGAAATCTGCTGTTTTGGTGGTTAGCTTCAGTAAATAAATGTTACTATACTCCAATACCTCTATTGTATAATTTGTTTTCTCTTTTTCGTTGCTTTTCTACCTTATAAATACATCTCAGTACAAACTAATATACATTTTTCTTGTAAACGTTTAGTAGAAGTAGAGCCTTTATACAATACTTATTGCATTAAAAAATGTGTTAATCGAGATTATGAATGGGATTGATAAAAAAAAGTCATGCTCATTATGGTTTTATGTATGCTCCCCCGGCAGGACTCGAACCTGCGACCTGGTGGTTAACAGCCACTCGCTCTACCGACTGAGCTACAGGGGAATGGTATAACCTGCACCATGGTAATTAATCACAACAAAGCTGTGATTTTACCATTTAAACTACAGGATGATAGTAAAAATTAATGTACTAACTGAAACAATATTTTCAAAAAAAATTATGTAAAAACTTTCATTTTAAAGACGAGGCTATTAGATTTATACTATGTAACTTGTCAATAAAAATTTTGCCTTTTAATTTTGCTTTTAAAAATAAAATCTTTATCAAAAGCATACAGGTCGTCAAAAACTTATTCAGGATAATAAATGTATTGACATGGTAATATAATAGTAAATTCATATAAGACAGATATACTAATTACATCTGAAATAGCTATTGCAATCCTGCCCTGCATCATAGCTTGTACGATAGCATCGGCATGTACATGGATTGGAATAGAAATATCCCCACGGACAGCAGTATTCACCACAATTTCCATACGAACAGTACACCGCTCCTGGGCAGGGGCTATCATTCACAAAGTGTGGCTTAACTGCATCCCACCCGCAGTCAACAGGCGAAGCAGAATATGCAGGTTCTGTTTCAACCCTGTTGGTTGAATAAATTGCTGCCGCTATGAAGACAGCTATCAGGATGGTAAACAATATAACAAAGCGTTTCATAAGAGCCTCCCGCTAAAGTTATAATTTTCTACATACTAGTATGTATATTAATATTACTATGCGTATAGTATTTGTCAACCTATTTTTCCCCACTACCATTACCATTATTATACTGCTCTGCAATCAAAAAGTCAATATGTACTCATGGTGATTGAGCGCAGAATGTATTGACACAATAGGTAAACTTTTATACCATTATCATCATTACCGATAACTATCGGACAAAAAAAGGAGGCAACCCATGAAATCAATGACTGAATACCTTACCTTCAATACCAGGACAAAACGTGATTACATAAACATCACCACCATGGTTGAGGATGTGGTTACAAGAAGCGGCATCAAAGAGGGGTTGTGCCTTGTCAATGCCATGCACATCACAGCCTCGGTACACATTAACGATGATGAAAAAGGGCTTATCCATGACATTGATGATTTTTTAGAAACACTGGCACCGCATGAACCAATCAGCAAATATCGCCACAACCGTACTGGCGAGGACAACGGCGATGCTCACATAAAACGAAGCATCATGGGAAGAGAGGTTGTTGTAGCAGTGACCAACGGCAAATTGGATTTTGGCCCATGGGAGCAGATTTTTTATGCTGAGTTTGACGGGCAGCGCCCCAAACGTGTGCTGATAAAAGTGATTGGCGAATGACATGCGACTTGTTGACGTACATTGTCATCTGGAAAGTCAGCATTTCAGCGGCCGGCTTGATGCAATCATTGATGCAGCCAGAAAGGTTGGTGTTATCGCTTTTATTACCTGTGCGATAGTTCCTGATGAGTGGGAGCTATCGCAAACAATTAGTCATAGCTTTCATGAGGTTTACTTTGCCGCTGGTGTACACCCGTGGTATATCAAAAACCAATACTTTGAAGAATTGCAAAAGCTGTATGCGATAACCGACAGCAAATACATTGCCATTGGCGAGATTGGGCTTGATGCAAAAACCGACATGGACCTTGCTGTGCAAAAAAAATTTTTTGAAGAACAGCTTGCCATTGCCAATGATTTAAACAAGCCCGTCATTGTTCATTGCAGAGGAGCTTTCAATGAGCTTATTGCTTCACTGAAGCGTATTGGGAAAATAAACGCAGGCGGCGTTATCCATTCATATTCGGGGAATGCTGATATAGCCCGGCAGCTTATCCGTTATGGTTTTTACTTTTCGTTTGGAGGAGCACTAACCTACCGCAACAGCAAAAAAAAATTGCAGGTTTTACACCATATATATCCTGACCATGTATTACTGGAAACCGACAGCCCTGATATACCCCCTGTGGAAAAAAGTGGACAGATAAACCTGCCGGAAAATATTATCTATGTGGTAAAAGCTA
>DAOLVF010000121.1:0-5729 GCA_035420565.1 Spirochaetota bacterium
AGAGATATTGCGTAAGATAAGCTATTTTATACGGAAAGAGTTTTATCCAATTATTCATCAAGAATAATTATGCTTTCCCGGTGATCTGGAAGATGGGTATTGGTTGTTCTTTACCTTTAACCTTAATGGGACCAAGCTTCTTCCCTTTAAATTTCTTCTTTGAAAGATTTATTATAATTGCTTCAGATACAAGTATTGTCTGAGCGTCGGCATGTGAGCACAGCCGTGCGGATAGATTAACGGCATCACCAATTGATGTAAAATCCATCCTGTCCTTTGAACCCATTCTGCCATGAACAACATTCCCCATATGGATGCCTATCCCAACAGTAATTGTTACCGCTCCTTCTTTTTCACGCTGTTTGTTTAATTTTTGAATTGATTCTATGATATCAACTGCTGCTTCAACTGCGCTTTCGGCTTTATTGTCACCTTCAAAAACAGCCATAATTTCATCACCTACAAATTTATCAATATCACCACCATGCTTTTTTATAATTGCAGCTTGCAGGTCAAGGTATTCATTCAGAATAGATACAACCTGTTCTGGAGGAAGCTTCTCGGACATTGCCGTAAATCCACGAATATCAGAAAAAAGGAATGCCATGTTCTTATTTGTGCCACCTAAATCCAGTTCATCGTCTCTTTTTTCGCGTATCATGGAGATAGTTGATTCAGAAACAAACTTTTGCATTTTTAACTTTTCACGCAGATGATCAATCATTGTATTAAATTCTTCAGTAAGAATCCCAATTTCATCATGTGTTGTTACATCAATCCGGGTAGTTAAATCACCATCCTTTACTTTTATAACTCCTGTAGTTAATTGCACTAATGGTTGTACCATCTGCCGTGCAATCCGCATAGCTGCATATATGCTGGCTGATAAAAGGATTGCCGCAATGATGAGCATAAGAAGCCTTGCTTTGTGAACTGGTCCTAATATTGCATCCTCGGTAAAAACTATCTCTATAATCCCTACCTTTGATTTAAAAAACTCAAAAGGGATACGATAGCGATAACACCATGTTTGACCTGAATCTAATGATAGCTCTATCCTTTCTTTAACGGTGGTGTTTAATGATTCAAATTGTTTGACAAGGTCTTTTGAGAAATATTTTCCATGGAGTTTTGCATTGGTATGTGCAGCATAGGTATATTTTTTTTCAGCAAGTATCCCATTTAAATCATAGACAGCAGCATAAACAAAACCTTCTATGCTGGTTTTTGACAGTCCTTTTACTATATCCTGCAGAATCATGGAGCGCTTCAATGCTCTTTTTTCAGCGGTTAAAAAACTTTCCGAAGATGAGATGGTATGAGCTATTGTCTGACATAATTTATCATTGGCTTTGATAAGTGCGTGCTCAGAAATTGTAATTAATAAAAAGCTAATAATACTTATGACAATGACCATGAGTGCTGATACTGCAGTGACCCATTTTAACCTGATTCCACCTTTTTTGATAATATTGGTTAAGAATGGTATAGATTGTATAAATGAGTATATGGGATTGGTTGTGGAATTGTTCATAGTAGTTCCCCTCTTTGTTGTTCGATAGTAGCTCACTTATGGTATTACTGTATACAAATCCAATTGATTGGCAACATTATATACGATAGTTATAAATAATTACACATAATACCTTTCATAGTATATATTCAAGAAAAAGAATTTTAATTAATAAAAATTTTTTGTTGGTGATAGTGTGGTGTAAAATTTTCCATGCCGTAAAGCTTAAGAAATGTGTTCAATAACAAAAAATAATAAAAAACATATGAAATATCACCATATATTATGATAAACGTACATAAATGCCATTAATTTAAGTTAATCAGCCTCACCACTTCTCTGAAATAAGACGAATCTTGGAATGAACTATTTATATAGTTAATGCTATCACGGATGATAGTATATTGTTCAAGGAGGATACAATGATTATAAACCACAACATCAGTGCAATTTTTGCCCACCGAACGTTGAAATTCCACGATTGGGCAATAACCAAGGACATGGAAAAGCTTTCTTCAGGGATGCGCATCAATAAAGCCGGTGATGATGCATCAGGGTTAGCTGTGTCCGAAAAAATGCGTTCACAGATTCAGGGTTTACGGCAGGCTGAACGTAACACAGAAGATGGTATGTCGATGATTCAGACAGCAGAAGGGTATTTGCAGGAGGTTCATGACATACTACAGCGTGTAAGAGTGTTAGCGGTACAGTCAGCAAACGGTATTTACACACCGGAAGACAGACAGCAGATTCAGGTTGAAGTTTCAGAATTGGTTGATGAAATCGATCGTATTGCTTCTCAAGCTGAATTTAATAAGATGAAACTTTTAACTGGTGCATTTGCACGGCTTCATCCTTCAGCATCCATGTGGTTTCATATGGGACCTAATATGCATCAGAGGGAAAGGGTATTTATTGAAACAATGACAACTGCTGCATTGGGTTTACGAAATGCTGTTACCCTGACATTTATATCGATTTCAACACCTGGTAAAGCTAATGCTGTTATTGGATTAGCTGATGAGGCACTGAGGCAAATTTCAAAGCAACGAGCTGATCTTGGTGCTTATTACAACCGGTTAGAACATGCTGCCAAGGGCTTGATGAATGCATATGAAAATATCCAGGCATCAGAAAGCCGCATACGAGATACTGATATGGCCGAGCAGATGTCAGAATTTACCAAGAACCAGATTCTTACTCAGGCAGCTACTGCAATGCTGGCGCAGGCAAATACAAAGTCTCAAACAGTATTACAGCTTTTAAAATAAATAAATCTGAGATAGCATCGTAACACCACTATAAATAAAGCCGGGCACTCCCACCCGGCTTTATTCATATTATTGGTTAACATTAGTAAGTATTGTTCTTTTAACTTTGTTTAGCATGTTTATTTCTTTTTGGATTTTGATTTGTCATTACTTTTGGATACTTTTTTTTGAGGTGCTTTTGGTTTCTTTGCTGCAGCTTTTGTTTTAGTTTTTGGCGCTGCTGCATGCTTTACTCCAGAGGTTTTTTTTGAGTGCGATACAATCCAATCAGTTACAACCTTTAATACTTTTTTACGATCTGCCTCCAGTTCATTCATAGTTTCATGATATAATCCTTCAAAAAGCTTCAGTGTTTTATCCCTGGAGCTGGCTTTTTGGTAAACTATTTTGCTTGCCTCATCTTTAACAAGGGCATCCGCAGTTCCCTGAAATAGTAAAAGTGGCATTTTTATTTCACTGCATCTATTTATACATTCTTCAATGGTTTTCATCATCTCAACATAAAAACGAGGAGTTACTTTATCATGAACAAGCGGATCCTCCATATATTTTTTAACCACCTCCTTGTCACGGGAGATAGTTGAAGCGTCCAACCCGGATGGCATGGTAAATGAGGGAATCCTTTTTGACAAAAATATTGCCAGTTTTTCTTTCCATGCCGGTACTTTAATTGTTGGAACCAATCCAGGGGATGATAAAATTAGTGCATCCAGATCCTCAGCATGTGTCAGCGCGTATTTAATAGCAAGAACACCACCCATTGAATGGCCTAACATAATAACGGGTTTGTTAGGATTTTTGTCTTTTATCATATTTACAAAAATTTTCATATCGTATATATAATCCATAAAACTATCAGTATGTCCTCGTTTACCCCCACTGCGGCCAAAGCCTCTGTGGTCTAAACCAAAGATTGCAATCCCTTTATTCTGAAGGGCATCAATAAGGTTACCATATCGGCCGCTATGCTCTCCGAGCCCATGAATAATGATTAAAACTGCTTTAGGGTTAGCAACTTCCCATTGCTGAAAAAAGATTTCAATACCTCCTTTACCAATAAATGTACCGGTACTATGTTGATATGTTGCCATAATCTCACCTCACTTTTTTAAAAGTTTTAATTACTACATGTACATTATTATATAGGTACTACAAAGAACTGCTTTCCATCTTATGAATAATTTAAAAAAGCAGCTTTTACCTTTAGTGTGCGTTAAGACAGATAATGAAAATATAGCTCCCAAACCCCTTATATAATGTATATAGTAATAAATATAAAGAAGAATGATAATTTTTTTATTATCTTAAATTTATATAAAAAAAATCAAATAAAATTTTTAATTTTAAAAAATTATTTACATTCTATAATACGATATTGATATATGATTGCATTGATAATGAATTTATTGTATAGAAGGGTATTATGGAGTTTCAGAAATTACGTGTTGCATTTGTTCTCCTTCTATGTACTATTGGTTTTGGAACAACTGGTTATTATATTTTTGAAAACATGAAACCATTTGATGCTTTTTATATGACAATGATAACTATTAGCACTGTAGGTTTCCACGAAGTCAAACCGTTAACTAATATTGGGAGAATTATTACTATTACAATCATATTAAGTGGTGTATCAATAAGTGCATACTCAATTGGAACACTTTTACGCTTGTTAATTGAAGGTGAGTTACGCAAAGAATTTTGGAGGAAAAAATTGGAACGTACCATTCAATCGTTATCAAACCATTTTATAATATGTGGTTTTGGCAGAATTGGGAAATTAATTTGTTAGGAATTATTTGAAAGAAGAGTTCCATTTGTAGTCATTGAAAACAATTCTGTGACTATAGATGAATTAGACAAGTTAGGATACCTGTATATTGATATGGATGCTACCAACGATGAGGCTTTGATCAAAGCTGGTATTATGAAATCAAAAGGGATAGTCACATCGGTGATGTCTGATGCAGATAATGTTTATATTGTATTAACAGCCAGAGGGTTACGTGGTGACATTTGTATTTTATCAAGAGGTTCAGATGAAAAGTCAGAACAAAAACTGTTACGTGCAGGAGCAAACAGGGTGGTACTTCCTTATCAAATAGGGGGTAAGCGTATGGCCCAGGTTTTAACACGTCCAACTGTTGTTGATTTTCTTGATATGGCAATGATGGATTCAGAATTAGGATTGGCAATGGAAGAGTTAAAAGTTGGTCATAACTCATCAATGGTTAGGAAAACTCTTGTTGAAAGTAATTTGCGACGAGATTATGGTGTTATTATTGTGGCAATTAAAAAAATAAATGGTCAAATGATATTTAATCCGCAATCGTCAGAAATTCTTGATGCAGGTGATGTTATAGTAGCTTTAGGTAAGAAATATTTGATGGAGCAAATGAGTAAAGTATTATAATAGCTATAAAAAACTTTTTGGGGTACATTATTACAGGCTAATCATTGTTATTTATTTCGTTTGTATAATTCATTTGAAATTTCATGAATCAAAATATCCAGCTTAAAAGGTTTATGCATATAGATATCGATTACATTTTTATACGCCTTGATGTTACTGAGCAACCAGCCTGTCAGAAGTACTGTTAACGTTTCTTCTTTTTGTTCTTTAATTTTTGTAAGTAAGTCAAGTCCAGTTATTCCTGGCAAACCGTAATCTGCTATGACAATATCAAAATTATTTATTTTAAAAGATTCTAAAGCCTGGTCCGCATTGTTGAATACTGAAACTCTGTTCCCAAGAGAATCAAAAACCTCGTACATTATTTCCTGTAAAGCAGGCTCGTCCTCAACAATACAAATATCTTTGTCGCGTAATTTTGCTTGAGGTACTTGCTGCTCATTTTGAGGAATTGGAGAAATATTTTCCTCGGGCAGGATAATTGAAATTGAATAATCATATAACGATTCTTCTTCTAATATTTTGGCATGAT
>DAOLVF010000122.1:0-2804 GCA_035420565.1 Spirochaetota bacterium
CCTTTTATCGTTTTTATCAATTTGTGATAAATAGCGTTGCATTGTATGTGCAGTTTGTTCAATGTGCGTTATAATAAAGCCTGCTTTTTTTGTTAATGACACATAAAAGCTGCGATTATCATTGCTATTGATATTTTTTTCTATCATTCCCTTTTTCAATAAGGTTTTGACTGCACTGCTTGCTGTTGCTTTGCTCACATACAATTCTTTGACAATATCTGTTGGATTAATCTTTTTATATTTTGCACATCGTTTGATTAATAGCAATATCTGAATTTGCAATGGAGTTAAGCCATATGTTTCAGATATTTCCCAGAGCATGGATCTTTTAATTTCAGTAATTTTATCAAGAATGGCTATTAAGTTTTCATCTAGATGTATTGTATCCATTATGTACTGTCCTGTAATATAGTTAGTAGTACTAACTATATTACAGACGTAGAAAACGTCAAATTATTTTTAATAAAATAATAATTTTATTGCATTGAGATTATAATTTTTTCATTGCTGTAGCAGTTAGTATGGCTTGCCGGTATAATGTTTTATGTGTAAAAGATTTATGCCCATTATTCTTTATTCTTTATTCTTTATTCTTTATTCTTTTCCAGTATCTCCTGTGCCAGCATTTTTAGCTTTGGAGATACCTTAAGCGGAGGAAGTTTTACACGGTATGGACTTTCCTTTACTGTATCGTTCCCCAACCATTTACCAAGCGCAAATACCATGCGTTCCATTATTTCATCGATCTTCTTTATACTGCCGCTCAATCTATAGAACTTAAGAGCAATAAGTGGCAACCGTTTGTCATAATAGTAATAATCGCCTATCCGGTGCAATCCATCCTTATATCCTGTCTTTACAAACAGCTCAATCGCTTCTTTTATCTTTCCCTGATTAAAGTATTCATTTCCTTTACGGATTAAAGCAATTTTTTCTTTATTGTCCATAGTTCATCCCTTACTATATAAAAATATCATTATCAGTAACTATCGCCCATGAAAGTATTTTTAATTATTACAAATTTGTTCACATCACAATTTTGTACACACCTACCACTTTTTATTGACAGATATCCCCTATAGCGATAGATTTGATAATTATTAAATATTAATCAGCTTTTATGCTTGCGTTTATACTATTATCGATCATTTTGCAAGCATTTATTTATAATATTTATTGACAGTTAACGTTAACTGGTAGTTCAATAGTTATCAACATTTTTTACCAGAGAGATGATTCCATGGGACATATAGTCATCGATAGTAACCGTTGCAAGGGATGTTATTTTTGTATAACATACTGTCCCAAACAAATACTTGTGATTTCCAAAAATCACAACATACAGGGATATTTTCCTGCTGAGCTTGCTGATGATAAAAAAGAACACTGCACAGCCTGTAAGATATGCGCATTAATGTGTCCTGATACAGCAATTGAGGTATTCAAATGAGAGTATTAACCAAAGGGAATATAGCGTTAGCTGAAGGAGCAATACAGGCTGGTTGCAGATTTTATTTTGGCTATCCCATAACGCCTCAAAATGATATTCCCGAATACCTTGCAAAAAATCTCCCTAAGGTTGGCGGCACCTTCATACCTGCTGAAAGCGAGATTGCTTCAATTAACATGATACTGGGTGCTTCAGCATCAGGCGCCCGAGCAATGACATCATCTTCCGGACCTGGTATATCGCTTATGCAGGAAGGAATTTCATATTTAGCAGGGTCAGAGCTTCCCGCTGTGATTGTTAACATTATGCGTATTGGTCCCGGGCTTGGCGGTATAGCACCAACACAGGGTGACTACAACCAGGCAGTTCATGGAGGCGGTCACGGTGACTACCGTAATATAGTGTTAGCCCCCGCCTCATGTCAGGATATGTTTGACCTTGCCATAAAAGCATTTGAATTAGCCGATAAATACCGTAATCCCACAATGATTTTAGCGGATGCCATGGTAGGACAGTTTCAGGAAGCATGCCGTCTTACACCGGAAAAACCTGTTATCATCCCTGATAAACCATGGGCTCTTACCGGTGCACAGGGAAGACCTGCTCAATTCATTAAATCATTGTTTTTAGGTCCCGGTGAGATGGAGATACACAATCTTGATTTAAAGAAAAAATACGACACCATACAGCAAAATGAAGTACTGTATGAAACGCGCCATTTAGATGATGCAGACATTATGATTATTGCATTTGGAACACCATCACGCATTGCAAAAACAGCTATACATCTTTTGCGCGAAGAAGGCATAAAAGCCGGCTTACTACGTCCGGTAACCCTTTTCCCATTTCCAGCTAATGCTATCAATGAATATTCAAAACGCATTAAAAAAGTGCTGGTTGTTGAAATGAACACCGGACAGATGCTCAGGGATGTACAACTATCATGTACTGCCGATACCGCTGTCTATTTTTATGGAAGGCCCGGTGGTGGCATACCATTTCCGGATGATATTATGCGTGAAGTTAAAAAAATTATGTAAGAGGTTACCATGCAGGCAGTATTTACACGACCAAAAACATTAAAAGATACGCCAACCCATTTTTGTCCGGGTTGTACTCATGGTATAGCTCATCGCATAGTAGCAGAGGTTATTGATGAATTAGGTATTGGCGAAAAGACCATTGCCATTCCCGGTGTGGGGTGTTGTGTTTTTTTATATAACTATCTTGATATTGATGTTCTTGAAGCGCCGCATGGAAGAGCACCTGCATGTGCAACGGGCATGAAACGGGCAAATCCCGGCCGAATCATTTTTGCCTATCAGGGTGACGGCGATATGGCAGCTATTGGCAC
>DAOLVF010000122.1:2904-5713 GCA_035420565.1 Spirochaetota bacterium
CCATCGTATGGTGTGGAAAAACGTGGCGGCAGAACCAATGTTTTTTTAGTTATCTCAGACAGAGAGATTGGCTCACCTGTTACCAACCACCCGCGCGCACTTCTTGTCATGGACCAGAATTCTTTTGATACCTATATTCCCATGTTACGCCCTGATGGATTACTTGTTGCAAATGGAAGCCTTATCAATACATCAAGTTACAAACGGGATGATATTGTATCATGCTGTATTTTTTGCAATGAAGAAGCAATAAAATTAGGAAATCCCAAACTTGCCAATATGATTGCACTGGGCGCCTTTTTAAAACATATAAATTTTTTAACTATTGATGACATTGGGAACATAATGAATGAAGTTATACCGGAAAGATTATCGCATACCATAGGCCCCAACATGCAGGCACTACATTATGGTAATACTATAGCTTAATGACGCTGTTTCTTTCGCTCAAGCTTATTTCTATACATTGTTTTATCAGCTCTTACCAGAATATCTTCTATATCAGCGGAACTATCGCTTATAAATATGCTTCCTATACTCAATGATAGCTGATATTCCCGTAAACGTTTAGCATTAAATTCATTAATATTTTCTATAAGTCGGTTCTGCATAATTTCAATATCATGTCTATTACAATCAATTGCCAGTATTGCAAACTCATCACCACCCATCCTGCCAATAATATCAGAATCCCTGAAACACAGTCGTAAAATAGCTGCAGCATCAATTAACGCTTTATCGCCTTCATGATGTCCAAACGTATCATTGATGAGCTTCATATTATCCATATCAACATAAAAAATTGCCATCCCCAGCTCACTGCGTCTATTTATTTTCATCTGCTGCTCGGCTAACATCATAAAGCCTCGCCTGTTATACAATCCCGTTAATTCATCCTTAATTGCCATCTCCCGTAAATTTTCACGCATGGCAATAATTGGAGTTACATCAGTTGCAATGCACACTATCCTTTCCAATTTTCCAGCTTTATTATAAATATTGGAGGTAGTAATGGTAAGATAGGTGTCTTCCCCCTCTTTATTTATTATGTGTATCTCAAAGTTACTTACATCACCCTGTTGTATTTGCTCAATAAATTGCCGTATTTTTCTTTTATCCTCCTGCGGGTGAATCATACTTCTAAACCAATGTGTTCCTTTTAAATCTGATAGTGTAAATCCTGTAATTTTTTCAAAGTAATCATTAATAAAAATAATATCGCCCTGAATATTCATTTCAATAATAGCAGCGGGTATTCTCTGTACTAAATTTCGATATCGCTTTCCCGACTCAATTAATGCAAGTTCTGCATTTTTACGCTGTGTAACATCCCTTATAACAGCCAGCACACGGTTTTTTATAACCGGCACAAGCCTTGCCTCGCGCCACCGTGATTCATCACCAATTTGTATTGTATATTCAATGCTTTGTATGGTATTTGTAGACATGGCATCATCTACAGCACTTGCATAAAGTGTTGCGATATGCGTTGGCATCACATCATAAAAGGTTTTCCCAAGCGTTTCTTCTCTCGTAGCATATAGTATTTTCTCATCACCATACTGGTAATCAACAATATAGCCATCTTTATCAGCTATTACATAAATATCAGGGAAGGCTTTCACTATTGCTTTCAAGTTTGTGCTACTCTTTAATAACTCAATCTCCATCTGTTTTTTTTGTGTAATATCTTCACCTGAGCTCATTGAAGCGAGTATAGTACCATTTGCATCGTATATGATTGTATTATGCCATGCAATGAGTTTTAATTCCCCACTTTTAGTAACTATAGGGTTTTCATAAAATTCGACAGGTTTTATATTCCCTTTCATTAGTTCAATAAAAGTTTTTTTCACATCAATAGCCACATCGTGTGGAAGGCATGTATCAAACCAGTCTTTACCCAATAATTCTTCAGAAGTATAACCTAATATTTCACATGCCTTGCTATTTACCAGTGTAATCTTCCCTTCAGGATTAACCAGCACAATCATAAATGGTGAAATGTCCAGATATTTCTGGAATGTATCACGCTGTTGCTGTATAATTTCCTGATATACCTTATGGTCAGTAATATCTGTAAAAATGATAACACAAAATTTAATCCCATTCAATGTATACCCAAAAAAATTGAATTGAAACCAGCGTGTATTTTCGTTGTGATAAATTTTACTTTCAAAAGAAATCAATGATTGTCTGCCCGATAGTATTGCTCTAATAGCATCAGAAAAACGTGATTTAGTTTCATCATATAAGCAACCCCCCTTATCACATAATTCAATGATATCATGGTGTAAACTATCTCCCGGTATTTCCAGTACTTCATTAACAAAACGCTTCCATTCGCTGTTTGCCATTATAATGCTATAATTATGATCAACGATAACTATCTGCCTTGGAATTGTATCAAGGATAGTTTGCACCAACATTTTACTTTTTCTTAACAATTCACCATCAGAAACATCACTATACAGGATGACATGCTCAGAATCAAATGGCACGCATATGCCATGAATCAGTATATTATTATTTTTAAGCGATAGTTCCTTAATATTAATTTTCCCCTTGATAGAAAATGCACTGACCATTGCATCAAACAGTACTTCATGATTAGAACATATTTCTTCTATTGAAGCATTTTTGATTTTATCTTCATTAAATGAATAATTTTGACAAAAGCTATTATTGGCAAAAACAATTGTACCATTTCTATTAATAATAATAGAAGGTTGCTGTATACAATCTAAAAATGAAAAGTTAATATTTCTTTTTTCATCCATAAAAATTATGCTGTACTATTTTAGTTGTT
>DAOLVF010000123.1:0-4078 GCA_035420565.1 Spirochaetota bacterium
ATTGATATTAATATACTCATAATACACCTTTAATATTCAGATTTTTCTACAATGCAATATAGTTTTGGTCTATTTATAATGTAACATTAATTATGTCAAGAAAAGATTGCACTGTAAGGCTTGCACCACCTACCAGTACACCATCAATATTGGGCATCGCATATAAGCCAGCAATATTATCAGGCTTTACCGACCCTCCATAGAGCACCGGGATAGTCATAGCAACACTATCATTATACAGCTTTTTTAAGGTATTTCTGATAAAAGTATGCATCGATTCGGCAATTTCTGGCGTTGCTACCTTTCCGGTGCCAATCGCCCAAACAGGCTCGTAAGCAATCACCGCTTTACGTGCGCCCTGTTCACCAATTTCAGCAAATGCTTTTATTAGCTGGCTTTCAACCGTTGATTCCGATTTCCCCAATTCTCGCTCCTCCAGAAGCTCGCCAACGCACAGCACGGGAATGATATCAAAAGCTATCGCCGAAATAACCTTTTTGTGTATCAGTTCATCGGTTTCGCCAAATATATGCCGACGCTCGGAATGTCCAACAAGCACATAGCCAGCCCCCACATCTTTAAGCATACGGGGCGATAGCTCCCCGGTATAGGCTCCTTCCTTTTCATAAAACATATTTTGTAAGCCAACTTTTACCGGAGTACCTTCGCATGCATCAACAACGCAGGTTGCATATACCGACGGAGGGAAAAGCACAACCTCACGATCTATGATATTCATACCGCTGGCAATACCTATGGCAAGCTCAACCGCCTCACGTTTTGTAGTGTACATCTTCCAGTTACCAGCAAATATCTGTTTTCGTACCTGTTGCTTATTCATAGCATCACCTGTTATTTATTATTGTAATAACTATCATAAGTAGTATTATCGTACATTACACCACAATAAAAATTATGCAAGCATTTTATCGCTACCATCAGCATGTCCATGCACTCACACAAATCATAGGGCACTTCAGCATACTGCCTCTTCTATGATTGTTTTTCACTTTGTCAAAGACAGCAGTATTCTATGGTATGTTTTTCAATTGGAATAAAATCCCGTCGGGGTAACATAATACTACATGACAATATCACAATGTGATACCATAACGTTCCATACATCTTGTTGTTTATTGCATACTTATTACGGGAAAAAGGGGTAACCTATTATAAAAAAAGGCTGTCACTGCCGACAGCCTTTTTATAGTAACTATCTCATAGTTATACTTTATTTCATACAATACTGTATCAGATCAACAACACGGCAGGAGTATCCCCACTCATTATCGTACCAGCTTAAAATCTTAACCAGGTTGCCACCAATAACAGCCGTTGAAGGTGCATCCACAATGGATGAATGATTATTGCCCTTGAAATCAATCGATACCAGCTCTTCATCGCATACCTGTAAAATTCCTTTTAGCTTACCATTTGCAGCTTCCCGCAAAGCCTTATTCACATCCTCAGCGGTTGTCTGAGTTTTAACCGTACATACAAAATCCACCACCGATACATCAGGAGTGGGGACACGTATGGACAGCCCATCCAGCTTACCTTTGAGCTCGGGCAATACTAAAGCAACTGCCTTTGCTGCGCCGGTTGTAGTTGGAATCATTGAAAGAGCTGCTGCCCGTGCTCTTCTGAAATCTGAATGAGGAAGGTCCAATAGACGCTGGTCATTTGTATATGAATGCACCGTGGTCATAAGTCCTTTTTCAATACCAAATACATCATTAACAACTTTAGCAACCGGCGCCAAACAGTTTGTAGTACATGATGCATTTGAGATAATATTATGTTTTGCTGTATCATATTTGTCTTCGTTAACGCCAAGGACAACGGTTATATCTTCACCTTTAGCCGGTGCAGTAATAATTACCTTTTTAGCACCCGCGTCTAAATGCGGCATTACCTTATCACGATCCCTGAATTTCCCGGTTGATTCAACGACCACATCAATACCTTCTGCCTTCCATGGAAGTGCGCCTGGATTTTTTTCTGCCAATATCTTTATTTCTTTACCATTAATAGTGATGGCATTTTCTTTATGACTTACTGTCCCGTTAAAAACACCAAAAACCGAATCATATTTAAAAAGATATGCCAGTGTTGCTGCATCGGTTAAATCATTAATACAGCAAACATCAATATCAGCATATTTAGGGTCGTTTGATATAGCCCTAAGCACCATTCTGCCAATCCTTCCAAACCCGTTTATGGCAACCTTGATACCCATAATAACCTCCTCGTGTTTTTTAAATTAACAAATCTATGAACATACTAAAAACTATGATTACACAAAACAATATATACTGATTTTCAAAAATTATCGCATAAAAATTTTTTAAAAATTAAAAATTTTTTGATTTCACAAACTCCATAAAATGATTGATGCAAGCTGCAACCTGATGAACCTGCTCAATATGTGACATGTGTCCTTTATAGGGCAATACCTGTAACATTGCATCAGGCATTTTTTTAAATGTTGCATAGATAATATCAAGCGGCACCATTGTATCCTTACGGTTAGCTATGAAGCACGATGCAACAGGAAACTGTGCTGCCGTTTCATCATAGTTATAGCTATTGCATAGAGTAAAATCATTTTTCAGAACATTACTGCCAGCCTGCTTCATACATTCAATAGCTGTTTTACGCATGGTATCATTAATAGCACCATAGCTCAAATCAACAGCAAGCTTACACAACCCATCAAAATCTTTATCCAGAAGATCAAATACAACAGGATTTACCGGTAACTTCCCGGCTGTTGCTAAAAATAGTGCTCCAGCTATCAAAGCATTACGTTTTACCAGTTCATAGATTATACCACCACCCATTGAATGCCCTAACACAAATACGTTACCGTTGAGTGAACCAATAAACTGGTGCATAGCCTGCACATATATATCCAGTGAACATTCATTTATTGCAGACTTACCATGCCCCGGTAAATCAACCGCATACACTGCTACGGTTTGCAATGCATTCATGAGCGGAATAAATTGCCGTGAATCACCTCCTGCCCCATGGATGCAAACCAGAATATCTTCACTTTTTATCTCGCTATGCCGGTAGTACATTTCACCAATTGTTGTTGCAAAATATCCTGTTTTCATGGCAATTGTTCCTGTTCATTATTACAATATGAGCGATAGTTACTGCGTATGGGCAATGCCGTATTAATAATTGCAACTGTTGGCATGATTCTTTGCCCGGAATACTATAATCATTAAAGTTTCAGAATTTACCATTATGCATACAATTACCAGTGCATGTCAACCAGGATTTAACGCATCGTGCGCTTTATGCTGCGGGAGCCATAACTACAATGCAGAATACCATGAAATTGACAATCTTTTTAAAGAACGCTTTTATTGTTTTAATACATTCATATCTACAGACAATATCCATTCCATGCTGACAGCATGCTATAACGCTATGAAACAAATAACATTGCCTCCACGTGATGATGACGCTACACATTGTGCATTTGTTGCATATACCGATACAAGTTTCACCACAATAGGTTGCCTGTTATATCCATACTGTTACAGGTTTGATTACCGGAGCCTTCATATGGGGAATATATGTAAAACATTTAACTGCAAAGTAAATACACCGGCTTACCATGATACCGTTATAACAGCAGCAACCATCTTTCATGACTGGTACTACTATAGTATTGCCATACACAATACAGCATTGTTAAACAACATACACAGGATGTGCATGGCATAACGTTAACACTAACTAAAAGGGAATTTCATTATACCTGCTGCGAGCTGAGCGTTATATGGATATTGTAAGATGTAAAGTGTAAAATGAAAGATGAAAGATGGTAAATGGTATGTGTAAGCCTGCCTCTGCAATTATTATCATCTTTGCGATACAGCTATCACCGCAAAATCTGGAACAGCGTTACAATTAAGCCAGCAACTCCAACTGATTGAGTTATAAACAAAGCTACCAACCATCGTATTGAAGAAGAATGTTTCTCTTCAATCTTTTCTATTAAATCAGATCTAAGCTTTTCCAGTGAAATAGATGATTCGGCACGGGATTTTTCAATATC
>DAOLVF010000123.1:4178-5672 GCA_035420565.1 Spirochaetota bacterium
TTGCGGATTTGCTCAATCTCTTTCGTAAGAGCCAGCTCGGTGTTTTTTATGTCAGAGCGAGTTGCGACTTCATTGACCTTAATAATCTGTTCTAATGATTCAATAACATCAGCCAGAACCCTTGCCTTTGTTTCATCATCCTTAAACGCCTCATAAATTTTAACTGCTAAACCCATTATATATCCCCCTATGCATATACAAACATACCTTAAACCCCACAGGTATCAATATAGTTACATTGCTAACAATGTCAAATAAAAATTATGACTTGACTACTTATAGTAATCATAGTATCATATTTGTAATGATGTA
Source organism: Spirochaetota bacterium (assembly GCA_035420565.1). Classification (GTDB taxonomy): domain Bacteria; phylum Spirochaetota; class UBA4802; order UBA4802; family UB4802; genus UBA4802. The sequence continues at coordinate 4,491 of DAOLVF010000123.1, forward strand.
TTGCATTATATGTCATAAAGTTAAAAATCTGAATCTTTCATTAGCATTATCATGGAAATTTTTGCAAGGAATGTATTACATTAAAAGCACATTTTATACTATTTTGTAATATATAAACATAACGGAGGGAGCTATGAATATAACATCCAATTCGTTTGCCAGCGGGGGAATAATCCCTGTACAATATGCCATGAAAGGAATACCCGGCGGTCAGAACATCTCCCCGCATATTGCAATACATGACGTTCCCAAAGAAGCTCGCTCGCTTGCTGTTACCTTTGTTGATCGCCATCCCATGGCACACAACTGGGTGCACTGGCTGGTACTCAATATACCTGCAAATACCAAAGAAATACAGGAAGGGGCGTCATTGAAAGCTATGCCACATGATTCCATTGAGATGATCAATACCTTTGGTTTTGCAGGTTATGGTGGACCTCAACCACCCAGAGGTAGCGGTGTCCATACGTATGAACTTTGCTGCTATGCGCTTTCTGAATTATTCAAGATACCAAAAAAAGAATTAACCGAAAATGAATTGTTAAAACTCATAAAACCATTGCTGATTACCCAGAGTAAAATACACGGTAACTTTGAAAATAAATAGTTTTACTTTGGCAGCATATGCTCATGTATCATACCATATAAAAAGTATTGACTATAATATCTTTTTCTGAGTGTTAGGTTTATTGATATACATTTTTACTTCATGAGGAATGCTATGGGTATCCCGGTTTACCAATACGATACAATTATTGAAGTTCAAAAAGAAGGTGTGTGCGATAGCTCCGAAATCAATGCATTAGCTGCCATTGAAGCACAGCTAAAAAATGACGAAAAAATCCGTTCACTTCTCATCAGTGAAACATGTATTAAAAACCGAACTGCAGCACTTGCAGGTGATATAGTTCGTGACATGAATCATTCAAATCATATCGATATAATGATGGTGCTGACAGGATCATTTATGTTTACTGCCGATCTTGCACGGGCATTATATGCACAGGGTGGTATTAACACAAGCATTCACTGCATCAAAACAAGTGTATACGATGAAACCATAAAATCAAGTGGCGAACATTACCGGGCAGTAACCCTGGAACTATCGCCAAAAAATATAGAAGCCCGTGATATTTTGTTAGTTGAAGACATTGCCGATCAGGGATTTACATTATCATGGCT
>DAOLVF010000124.1:0-2952 GCA_035420565.1 Spirochaetota bacterium
GTACGCAAAGGTTTGCGAAACAGGTAATAATTACCTTATCAATTAAAATTTGCGTAATGATACTGCTTGTTCAAGGTATGTCAACACTATTTATGAAAAAAATATTTATTTTACTGTCAACAAAAAATTCCCGCCAACTGTCGCCCACGAGGTTTTTTAAAAAATATATCTTGAAATTTTTGCCTATATACTATAATCATAGTACTTGTAAAAAAAGTAAAGGGAGATAGTCGCCATGAAACACATTATGTATTATATAATTGTACTATCCATTGCGTTTGCTATGGGATGCGCATCAGATTTACCTATCCGCGATATGTCAAAAGCGCGCTATGGCATCACCGAAGCCGAAGAGGTAAAAGCACCACAGTACGCACCCGATGAATTGGAAAAAGCGAAGCAGTATCTGTACGATACCCATACCCTGCTGAAAGAGGACAAGACAAAGGATGCTCAGAAAAAATCAGTGGAATCATATGAACAGTCACAGAAGGCAATAGAAAAATCATTGCCCTTATATTCCAGCGATATGGTAACCCAGGCAAAAAACAGCATCAGCGAAATAGAGATGCTCAATGCCAGGGAATTTGCACCAGCCGAATATGCTCAGGCTGTGGCGCTTGCAACGGAGTCATCTGATTTGCATAATAAAACAAACTATCGCGAGTCCATACAAAAATCCCGTGAAGCAATAACCAGCGCAAATGATGCAAAGGTTAAATCCATTGCCATGATACCTCAGCTTAAGGAACAGCTTGTTGCTCTTGAAAAAGAAAGAGATGAGCTATCAAATAACCGCGGGGATGAATTTGCCAAACAACAGTTACAGGATGCATCAGCAAAAATAAGTGAGGCTAACACAAAATTAGATGAACAAAATATCACTGCATCTATTGATGCAATGCAACAGGCAAAGGAATCACTGCTTGCTGCTAAAGTTGCCATTGATAAAGGCAATGCACTTGAATCATTAGAAGCAGCAAAAAGTTTATATCAGGAAGTAAGTCAGCGCGAAACAGCACAGGACTTTTCTGAACAGCTTACCCAGGCAGAAGGGCTCATTAAAACAAGCGAGGATAAATTCAAAGCAGAGCAATACCCTGAATCGTATGACACCTCGCAGCAAGCAACAAATATTCTTAATACCATGCTCATTGCCATGGAAAAGAAAGAAGAAGCCATTGCAATACAGGAGGAAGGTGAAGAAACCAAACAGGAAACAACAACTGCTACTACTACTAAAGAAGTTACGCAACAACAAAAAGACTACATTGTGCAATACAATCCAAAAGCACGCGATTGTTTATGGCGGATTGCTATGAAAGTATATAACAATGCACGGTTATGGCCGCTCATTTATATTGCAAACAAAGATCAGATAAAAGATCCTGATTTGATATTTCCCGGCCAGCGGTTTGTTATTCCACCCATGGAGAAGGAAAAACAACCGATAGAGGAATCACAATCTAAAACAATGGATGATAAAAAACCTCAGGATGTAAAAGAATAATCAATGCACTATATCTTTAGCGCTATTGCCATACTTTGTTTAACGACCACAGCTTTTGCAAAGGGCATTCCCCTTGATGCTGTATATATGGATAAAAATTCATCTGAATATCAAAAGCTTTTTTTTGCACGACTTAACAACTATGCCCAGATGGGTGCTCAATTTATTGACTCTAATATTGTTTACAGTGCATGGTGCAGCGGTAAAGAAATTGTTTATATTAAGGAATCAGGTATAAACAACACTATTGTTGTATGCGCCATAACAACACGTAAAAAAAATCCACTGTACACATTCAAAGGAACGGTTATCTCAGCGCGAACATCATCCAACGGCCGCTACATAGCCGTTAAATACTTTACCAATCAAAGGATACCTCAACCTGCACTTTTCATCATTGATTGTATCGGCGGTACCGTCAAACTGCTACAAACCTTATCAGCAGGCAACGACTTTTCATTTTCAGATGACGGCAACATTTTTTATTACAAAAAGAACAACTGCATTGTTGCATACCGGTGCGATAGTTCCATGGAAAAAGCTTTTCTTTGCAGCAGCGATGCACCGCAGTGGGATGAAATCTGTACTATCATTTTTAACAGCAATCAACTGTTTGTAAGCGGTTCATCAGGCAACTACACTGTCTATATAAAACAAAAGCTATGGAAGAAGATTTGCAATGCTGTTACCCCGGCGGAGGTCTTCAGCGATAGTTTTGCCATCTATTATACAGGCGGATATCCCGGAAATTATACGGTACATCGCTATTCAGTAAAAACGCAAAAGCATGAAACGCTCATGCAGCAATCACTTAACCCCTGTTTACAGGTCAGCCGAAATCATGCAATCTTTCTTAAAAATGCATTTATTATGATGTACGACAGTATTAACGGGAGACTGTTTACAACAACAGTGGAAAGTGATGAGGCAATTATTTCACCCAACGGATTTTATGTTGCATCAACTATCTACAACCGATTATTTATTATCCCCTATGCAACTGTTGTTACCATTAATCCAAAGGCGGGGCGATACCTTACCACATTGCAAGAGCTATACCATGATGTTGTGAACAAAAAATATTTACATATTTCCCCGTATACCAGAACATACATACAACAAAAACAGGCAACCATAGCTTCACTGGCAAAGCTATTTTAAAAATTTGTTTTACCTGTAACATGTTTATCAATAAACCCTTACCCTGCTGTATATGCCTTATACTGCACATATACATTTGTAAAGTATTCTTTACCGCTATTTTCTATTTTTTTTCCATGTGGTTTCTTAAATCAAGGCATGCATAATCTATTACAGGCATACTGCAAAATCATGTTTTCCATTGTTGAAAAAAAATTACTGATATTTCCACTTTATTGATAGTTGCCTGTCATTTTTAAAAAATATTAATTTGACAATTTTTATAACAATAGTATGTGTTA
>DAOLVF010000124.1:3052-5635 GCA_035420565.1 Spirochaetota bacterium
TGTCATTTTTAAAAAATATTAATTTGACAATTTTTATAACAATAGTATGTGTTAAACTGTTTTATTTGGAAGCTGGAGGGATTTTCATACTCCCTGCAAAAGCAATCCATTGGGTAGCCATACTCAGAAGGAAAAATTAGAATTATTAAGGGAAGTTGTATGGATCGCAATTTAGCACTTGAGGTTGTCAGGGTTACCGAAGCTGCAGCACTCTGGGCAGCGCGTTACTATGGCCGTGGCAATGAAGATCTTGCTGGCAAAAATGCTGTGGAAGCAATGTCAAAGGTTTTTTCAACGGTTTCATTTAAGGGCCATATTATCTGTGGCATTGATAATCCTGATTCATCACTTTGTACTGGCAAAATAATTGGTAATGCTCAGCATCCCGAAGTTGACATCGCTCTTACGCCAATAGATGGGCATGCAACCTTAGCTCAGGGTGGCTATAACACCATCTCCGTTATTGCACTTGCTGAATATGGCTCAATGCTCAATGCCCCGCCCATATATATGGAAAAGATAGCAGTTGGTAAAGATGCACGAGGTGTTATTGATATAACACAATCACCAGAGGTTAATATTAAACGTGTTGCACGCGCCAAGGGAAAATATATCGACGATATAACGGTCTGCATTCTTGACAGAGCACGTCACGAAGAATTGGTTAGCCGTATACGGGCATTAGGCGCTCGTATCAAATTAATTAAGGATGGTGATATTTCCGGTGCTGTTGCTACTGCACTTGATGACAGTCCCATTGATATGCTCATGGGAGTTGGCGGTGCCCGTGAAGGTATTTTATCGGCAGCAGCGCTTAAATGTCTGGACGGCGATATGCAGGCGCGTTTTATTTACCGTGACGAAAAGGATAAAGAACTGGTGCGCAACATGGGGATTACCGATATTGATAAAATTTATACCCTCTCAGATCTGGCTAAAGGCGAAAATATTATGTTCTCGGCAACGGGAATCTCAGATGGTGAACTGTTGCCCGGGGTCAGATTTATGGCAGGGGGAGCAAAAACTCATTCTATTGTAATGCGCTATAAAACACATACCATACGATATATCACCGCAATACACCGCTTTGATTACAAACCGGTATATTGATTTATTGAGTTATTCATACAGTGATGCAGCACCTTTTCTTAACAATGACAGGCATAACTGTATGAACATGGCAACCATGCAGGAGTAGAGTTATGGAAATTGTATCATATATTCTTAACAACACTACAATGTTTGTTATCATTGCTGGTCTATTAATTGCATGCGCAGGATTTTTGTTACTAAGGCTACGAATTGTGTCGATAGTTTGCATAATACTGGCGGCTTTGATTATTTATGTACTGCTGTACAAAACATCACCAATCCCGACACAACCCACTGAAACAAGGGAGATTGACAGGATTGATAAACTATAAAATTTTATTGTTAAAATGAATACAATATTGTATATTATATTTTGTACTTACGATTGGAGAAGACTATGAAGCTGCATGTTGTTACATCAAACAATGTTGATAATCTTTTATCGGACAATGTTATAACCCTGCCGCCATCAGGTATCCGTGAATTTTTTGACATTGTATATAATACCCCTGACTGTATATCACTGGGAGTTGGCGAACCCGACTTTGTTACTCCATGGCGCATATCTGATGCAGGTATTTATGCTATTAAAGATGGCAATACTCACTATACCTCAAATAAGGGACTTCAAGAGCTGCGGCAACACATAGCAGCTATCATCAGCAAAAAACACAATGTACTATATGATCCCGAAACTCAGATTCTTGTAACTAATGGTGTCAGCGAAGGGCTTGATATCGCTTTGCGCAGTATCATCAATCCCGGTGATGAGGTCATCTACTTTGAGCCATGCTATGTTTCCTATTCTGCAACCATCAAATTAGCGTATGGGAAAGCTGTTGCAATACCAACTCATTTTGACAACGGATTTGCTATTGATATTGACCAATTACAAAAAACTATCACCCATAAAACAAAAGCTATCATGCTTAATTATCCTGCTAACCCAACTGGTGCTTCCATTGACAAACAAACATTGGAAGCAATAGCTTCAATTGCCATACACCATAATCTCATTGTCATTGCTGACGAGATTTATGATGAAATTACCTATAATGGAAATCATTTTTCAATTATTTCAATACCGGGCATGCCTGAGCGCACCATTTACCTCAATGGATTTTCAAAAGCCTATGCCATGACAGGCTGGCGACTGGGGTATGCATGTGGCTCGGAAAGTATTATTTCTGCAATGAATAAAATCCATCAGTATACTGCATTGTGCGCTCCATCAATTGCACAGTATGCTGCTATTGAAGCAATTACCCATGGACAGCGTGACGTTGCAACAATGCGTTCGCACTATGTTAAACGGCGTAATTTTATATCATCACGGTTACAAGAAATCGGACTGCCATGTTATCCTCCCCGAGGTGCATTTTATGTTTTTCCCAGCATAGCAAAGACAGGGTTATCCTCGCGTGAATTTGCTGTACGACTTTTAAAAAGCCACAAGGTTGCAGTAGTTCCCGGCACAGCGTTTGGGTCATG
>DAOLVF010000125.1:0-5514 GCA_035420565.1 Spirochaetota bacterium
TGTAAAGCTTCTTCAGGGTTTATTTCCAGATGGCGTGCAATGTTAACAATGGTGAAAAAAATATCGCCAATTTCATCTTTTAATGCTTCTTTATTTTCTTTATTTTTTTGCAATTCTACGGCAAACTCATTCACTTCTTCATTCAGTTTTGCTATAATATCATGTAACTTTTCCCAATCAAAGCCAACGCGCGCTACCTTCTGCTGAACGCGATATGCTTTTAGTAAAGCTGGTAGATGGTAGGGAACGCCATCGAGCAGTGACTGACCGCTATTTTTTTCCAGCTTTTTTATCTTTTCCCAGCGGTTTATAACTTCATATTTATCGTTTGCAGTTTCATTCCCAAATACATGAGGATGACGGCGGATTAATTTTTGAATGATACTATTCGCAATATCATCAATATCAAATAAATCATGTTCGCTGGCAATCTGTGCATGAGCATAAACCTGGTATAACAAATCCCCCAGTTCCTCTTTAAGATTATCAATATCTCCATGTTCAATGGCCTGATATACCTCATAGGCTTCTTCAATAAGATAAGATTTGAGTGTGTCAGAGGTCTGTGCCTTATCCCATGCGCATCCATGTTCACTGCGTAATATGCCTGCAATTTCTTTTAAATGATATAATGGTGATTGTGACATGATTGTAATCCTTCATAATAATTTTTTTAACTTTTCTATACCGATACTGATACTGATCATCATACATTGTGACAATAGTCTACTTATAAAAAATGTATTGACCACTATTTTAGACATAGTATACCACACCAAAAAAAGAAAAATTTTTTTAGGTTGACATCATTTTATAATTGTGAACATACGCACTATGTGGCATACATGATTATGTAAATATAGATTACAATTCTATCAATGAGGTACATTCATGGCATTGCATAAATTTTTAAAGGATGCTGACCCTGAAGTATTTTCTATCTTGCAAAAGGAAAACATGCGTCAGGAAAATTCTTTGATACTTATAGCATCAGAAAATTATACGTCACAAGCAGTACTGGAAGCATCATCCTGCACAATGACCAATAAATATGCGGAAGGATATCCCGGAAAGCGCTATTACAATGGCTGTCAGTTTGTCGATGAGATGGAACGTTTAGCTATTGAACGAATAAAAAAAATTTTTAACGCAGATGTTGCCAATGTGCAGCCACACAGTGGTACGCAGGCAAACATGGCTGTGCTCATGGCACTGCTTGAGCCGGGCAATACCATAATGGGTATGAACCTATCACATGGCGGGCACCTATCGCATGGTTCGCCTGTTAATTTTTCGGGTATATACTTTAAAGTGGTTTCTTATGGCGTTACAAAGGATACTCAACGTATTAACTATGATGAGGCATACAGCGTTGCAAAAGAACATAAGCCAAAAATAATCATTGCAGGAGCATCGGCTTATCCACGCACCATTGACTGGAATAAGTTCAGGGAAATAGCTGATGAAGTAGGCGCAGTGCTGTTAACAGATATTGCTCATATAGCAGGGTTGGTTGCCACGGGGCATCATCCATCGCCAGTGCCTGTTGCAGACTTTGTTACCATGACCACGCATAAAACCCTGCGAGGACCGCGCGGTGGAATCATCCTGACAAAGCAAAAGTATGAAGGCATGATGAACAAATATATCTTCCCTGGCATACAGGGAGGACCTTTAATGAATACTATCGCCGCAAAAGCTGTTGCATTTGGTGAAGCACTGCAGCCTTCATTTAAGGATTATTCAGCAAAGGTTATTGCAAATGCACAGGCGCTTGCCCGGACATTGCTATCACGAGGTCTTCATCTGGTATCAGGAGGTACCGATAATCATCTCATGCTGGTAGACCTCCACAACAAAAATTTGACAGGGAAAGATGTGGCTAACCGGCTGGAGGAAGCAGGAATAACCTGTAATAAAAATGGTGTGCCGTTTGATGATAAGTCCCCTATGATTACCAGTGGTATTAGATTGGGGAGCCCGGCATTAACAACACGAGGGCTTAATGAAGATGATTTTAAGCACATTGGAAATCTCATTTGCGATATTATTGACAATATGAATGATGACAAAGTATTGCAGCGTGTACAAGCGCAGGTGCAGGAGTTATGCAAACACTATCCTACTGACTTCTTACGTCTGGAGCCACGCTAAATATAGTTCTTGACTATAATAAGAACACTGTGTATTACACCAGTATATAAAGTAATCAGGAGGAACGTTATGAAAAGATTAATTGGCGTTATTATGATATGTTTGATAGCTGTTGTGGGATGTAAAAAAGAAAAGAAATATACTGTTGCGCGGGAAGGTCTGGTAAATTTAATTTCAGGCGATGTTGTTCTGGTGGTGAATGGTGCTGAGAGCAAAGCTCAAATAGGTGATGCTATTAAAGAAGGGATGATCATTAAAACTGTTGGTCCAAAGTCAATTGCCGAGATATATTTTGGCGAAAATGCAGTGAAGATTTTAGGTGACACGGTTATCAAGATTGAAAAATTGATTACCGATATTAGCGCAAATACCGAAGCATCATCGTTTGTAGTTGAAAAAGGGCGTATGTTCTCACGGGTAACTAAAAAATTAAATAAGGGCGATAGTTACCAGGTAAAAACACCAACTGCGATAGCAGCTGTGCGCGGTACAGATTTTCTGGTAACACAGGAAGAAGATAAGAGTAATGTAGCATGTCTGGATGGACTACTTGAAGTATTAAACCAGAGCTTAGCTACAGGACAACCTATAGTACTTGAGGAAAAACAGGAAGTTGACATTGTACCTGGTCAGGATATGGTGAAAAAACAAATATCCGAGGATAAACTCAGGATGTTGAACATACTGCTGGAGATACAGGCAATGCGTGAGGATATCCGTAAGAAGTATGAACAGCAAAAAGAAGAAATATTAAAATATGTGGAAGAGCAGAAGGAAGCCAATAAAACAATGCTGGAAGAGCAGCGTGAAAAGGATAAAGCGCTTGTTGAGGAACAGAAAGCACGTGACAAAGCTATGATTGAAGGCATAAAAGGCCAGATTAAAGACGAATCAGGGAAGGCAGCACAGCAGTCACTGGATGCAGCAAAGAGTCAGATGCAGGATGCAAAGGCTGTTGACAAGGATCAGGCAAGCTCTGAAGCTAAAGATCAGATGAGTGCCATGAAGCCAAAGATTGAAAAGCAAAAGATTGATTTGAATCAGTTTAAGACTCAGTAACAGAAAAATAATTATTGTAAAATCAATTATATAATCATCAGGGCTGTTACACAGTATAGTAACAGCCTTTCTATTGTTAATGGTAGTATATTTTAGTATGTTTAATAATAGTACTATTTTCCTGTTTATGAGGGGTTTGTAGAAATTTTAACAGGCAATGTTCTAATTCCGGGATTATGGCATGAACAATTAATGAAGTGCTTTTAATAGTAAAATGTAATCTCATAAAATCACAATGAATTAATTTCACGCCGGGGGAATTTTTTAATATTTTGAAGCCCTTAAAATTATGATGTTTTTGAATAGCTTTAAAAAGAAAAAAAATACTGAAATAATTATTTAACAACAAATTCCTTGAAATAAACTTCTTTAATCTTCCCTTTTGTTAAAAGGGAATTTATGTGAGCCTTTATTTCCTCTGCTAAATTTACTGTATCCTCTACGGAATTTACTTCTTCAGAAGATTTGTCTTTAATTAGTATCCTGCATATGTGATTTATTGCATCTTTTCTTTGTTTTAATTCTGATTCTAAATCTTCATTTTCTTCATATCCTAAGCTCATGGTTATCCTTAAAAAATGTGGTTTTTTATCGTTCGTTTTTGTATCTATTGGAGCAATATCAAATTTTGATAGGGAGGGTGGTGGAGCAAGTATTATGCCCTGTTCTTCTTCAAATTGCTTTTCCAGTTTTGATTTAGCCATATAATAACTTAATTTAAATGCTATTTTGTGCAGTAAATCTTCCAGTCCACATCCCGAAAGTGATACTATTAATAATAGTGAAATAAAATGTATTCTTTTCATAATTATTTCCTCATTTTAGTATAAGGATATTTAATGGATTACAGATTGAAAAATAAAAGTCAAGTGGTTTTCAAAAAAAAGATATAGTGCAGGTTATCGTTTTTGATTATATTTTGGCTAACTGCAAAAGTATAACTTTAAATGAAAAATTGTTGTAAAGACCTTACAAGGCATATTTTGGTTTTTTGATAATATTGTTTTGAAAAGTTATTTCCCCAAATACTAAAGTTATGTATAAATATTGTTATTGACTAATTTGCTTATATGCTGGAAACTTTTGCACAGCATTGGTACTATTTTATAATACTATTGAATGATGGCATTACGTTATGATACAATTAGCGTTCATAGGTACGGGGACATGTAATGCCACGGCTAGGAAGCCGCAGGCGCTGGCATTTTCCATTGATGGGGAGCTGGTGTGTGTTGATTTTGGCGGAGGAGCTTACCATGCCATAGCTTCATTAAATAATCCGGATTTTAACTATGGCAATATATCAACCGTTGTATTAACCCATTACCATGTGGATCACATATCGGGTTTGCCTGATCTACTCTGGGGTGAGATGTGGGACTATACCGGACACCGCACAGAACCGTTAACGTTTGTAGGACCAAAAGGGTTGAAGAATTTTTATGAAGACAGACTGCTACCTTTTATGGGGGATTATCCACTACCGTTTAAAGTAGAGCTTGTTGAATTGCATGATGGCGATATTTATAAAGGCAATGGTTTTACGCTCCAATCAAATACTCTTGCCCATGGGGATTTTTCGTCAGGCTACCTTTTTGATTGTGGATCAAAAAAAATAGCAATAACAGGTGATACCGGATACTGTGACGCATTACAACGATTACTTTCCGTTGCTGATATGGCAGTCATTGAATGGGGAATAGCGTCTGATGATACCTATCCTCTCCATGTATCGTCAAAGGATATTATATCCTTAGTCAATGCAGGGATATGGCCACAGCAGGTGTATGCTGTACATGTATACCCATTGCCAGATCTTGATTTTGAAACACAGTTACAAACAATGCGCTCTGTGGTTGCTTCACATAATAAATCCATTGAATTTCCTTCCGATGGCGATATAATAACAATTATTCCATAAGCTATTGCAATAATTTTTAGGTAGCACACATGCTTAATCATGATGTTCGTTAAGCTGTATATAGTACTTTATTATTACGATTAATTGGGAATTGCGAAAAGCACATTTATGAAAGCTATAAAAGTAGACTATTGTATCATTGGTGCAGGTGTTGTTGGATTGGCAATAGCACGAGAGCTATCGCTACGCACTAAAAAAACAATAGTAGTATGCGAAAAGGAGGAACAGGCTGGTTTACACGCATCAGGAAGAAATAGTGGTGTGCTGCATGCTGGAATTTACTACACACAGGGGAGTTTAAAAGCCAATACATGTATTGAAGGCAACAGGCTTATGAAAGAGTTCTGCGCTGAAAAAGGGGTAGCAGTTAAAGAATCAGG
>DAOLVF010000126.1:0-5514 GCA_035420565.1 Spirochaetota bacterium
ATAAACCGTATTTAATAGAAAAGTGGCAGTTACAGGGTAAGGATATACCATTTGCGTAATAGCATATTATACTTTTTTAAAAAATTGTATTTCACGTTGTAATAATGATATCCTATCTTTTAAATTTATAGAATTTGCGGCCAGCTCTTCTGAACGAGCAGCAATTCCCTGGGTTGATTCATTAATGATACTGACAGATTTTATTACATTGTCTGATGCAGTTTGCTGTTCCCTTACGGAATTATTGATGATTGAAGAAATATCTTTAACTTTAGTCATCTCTTCAACAAACTGATTCTTAGTGTTATTTTGTATTTCCATTTTATTTGATATTTCGTACATCATTGTACCAATCATTGAAAATCCTTCAATAATGCTTTGAATTGTTGAAACCGTATTCTGTATATTGACAATACCATTTTTTATTTCGTTATCGCTGGATAAAATCAATTTTTCTATATCTTTTAAACTTGTAGCGGTTTGCTCTGCTAATTTTCCAACCTCTGATGCAACAACAGCAAACCCTTTGCCAGCCTCACCGGCACGGGCTGCTTCAATGGCTGCATTAAGTGCCAGTAGATTAATATGATCAGAAATAGTGTCAATAATTGCTATAATATCAATTATTTTTTGCGAGCTTTTCTGTATGGAGGTCATAGATTCATGCATGGTTTGGAGCATATCCTGACCTTCTTTTGCTTTTGTCTGAAATTTATTGCTGTTTTCCTTTGCATCAATTATAATTTTATTTAAATCATTCATTATTTCAGTTAATGAATCAAACGTAGCTATCATGGTTGAGATACTTACATCTTGCTGATTAACACTTTTGCTGATTTCTTCAAATCCTGCCCCCAATTGTTCCATGGTTGCCATTATTTCTTCTGAAGAAGAGGCTAACGTATTGCTGTTTTCAGAAAAATCTTGTGTTGATTGAGAAACTTCATCTGATGCTGTAAAGGTTTCCTGAATTATTTGACTTACATCTTCTATAATATTTCGCAATTTATCCATGAATGCATTAAACCATGCACCCAGTAGGTCTATTTCATTTGCTGCATTACTTTGGTATATTGAGCATTGCAAGCATGATTTGAATTGTCCTTCCAATATAAATTTGCAATGTATGTCGTTACCAAACTTTTTAGCAATACTGCCTATTTCAAAAAAACAATGTTTTGAAGATGTATAGGGGATAAAGGTTTCACCTTGTTTCATAAAAATTTCAATATTGTTTTTATTGAATGTTACTGGATATTCAGATGAAAGGTTTCCAACACTTGCTTCGCCAAAACTTTTAATAAAGAGTGATAGTTTATTTTTAATATTTTTGGAAAAGGTAATGCTAAAAAATATGGCTATTGCTGCAAAAGCTATGCTAACCATAACATATACAATTATTGTATGGTATATAGGCTTTAGCAATTCAGCATAAGAAATTTCAATCAAAAACATGTACTGAAAATATGAAAGCCATTTCCATAATCCTATGACCTTATCATTGTATGCATTATCATACTGTGCAATGCCAGATCTAAAATCAGAAAGGCATTTTTTTACACTGGCAATTAGCTGCCCATCTTTATTGACAGGCTTAAAATTTTTACTGTGCCTATCATCCTGCAAAGAATAATCGTTAAAATATGAATTTTTTGGTTTATTGTTATTTGCTGCCAGGATTACTTGTGCATCCTTATCAATGAGATAAACATTGCCATGGCTACCCACATTTATCATCCTCATTGAATCAAATAGTATATCCATATTGACAAAACAAATTATATAAGGTGATTTTGTTTTAACATAATGTATAGATTTGCCAATAGGACAACTAATAGGCAATGCAGTTATACTATTACCTTTGAACGGTATTTTTATTGTTTTACAAATTGCAGTATCATTGGTACTTTTTATTTGATTGTAGATAGCACTCATGGTAAATGAAAATGTGCTATTGGTGGTACACAGTACATCCCCATCGTCATTCATAATGGTAATGGCGTAGTATTCACCCTGATCAGCAATAACCTGATGCAAATATTCAATGAGTTTATTTATTTGTTTGGATTCTATATATTCATTAATGATAGATGCCGTTGATAATTTTTCAATATGCTCTACTTTGTTTTCCAACCAATATTCAATAAATTCAAATTGTTTTAGCAATATTTCATGGTAATTATTTACCATGCTTTGTTCCATCTGATTAGCTGTATAAAAGCATGTAATTAACAAAAAAGATAACGATATCAATATAACGGTAAGTATAAGCGCATATCTGATAGATTTTGTTATACTTTTATCCTTATTAACCAGTTGTTTTAAATATTCTGATATCTTCATATACCATTTCAATTAATAATAAATTTTGTTCAATTTGTTCTCTATAAAACTTTTTCATAATGACAGCGTAAACATCCCAATGGACCTTTGCTTCTTCTATGGCATTCATGACATTGTTGATGAAATGCTGAACGCAAATTGATTATTTCCTTGTTATCCTTTTTTGTATGACAGGATGAGCATTTTTGTAATGAACCTATATGATGACAGTCAATGCATTCGGTGTTATACGATTCTATATGGGCTTTGTGGTTAAATTTTATAGGTGGTAATCTATGCCCCGTTTTTTCAAGTATAATAGTTTCATATTTTATAATGTTGTTGGTTTGAGTTCCCTTATGGCATTGTTCACAGCTAATTGAAATACCTTGTTTCTTATGACAATCTTTGCAAAAATTATGCAAAACAACCATTTTTGAATGTCCTGCATGGCAATTACTACATGATTCCGGTTTTGTGTTGTTTTTTGTATTATGATGACATTGTATACATTGGATGTTTTCTTTACTATGGATAGAATGATGGTTCTCAGTGAACGCAAAGGTTTTTTTATATATTTTCTTAATTTCATTATATTCATTCAGCCTGCTGCTTTTTTCTTTATGGCATTGATTACAGGTTACAGGACCTTTATGCTTTACTGTATGACAGTTAATACAAAAGGTATGGTACATCTCTGCACCCATGGTACCCTTGTGGCAAAAGGAGCATGTCTTAATACGTTCGTCATTATATTGTTTATGGTGGCATGTTTTGCATTGTATTGATGCGCTGGAATGTGTTTCATGAGATATCACAACTGCTGGAAGGGTTGATGCAGTAGCGGTTATTCCCCTTGCCCTGTCATCGAATGTAATAAAATGATTTACTTTTGTTATTTCTATAACATCGGTTGCTGAAGGATTACCAGTACATGATATGAGTATATAACAAAAAAAGAATATAAAAAATATTAATGAGCAACAACAAACACGAAATAACAATCGTATGTTCATCCCTTCATTTCCTTCACGCTATAACATTACAAAATCTTCTATATTTCTCTCTATTGCTCAATAGTTTTGTATGTTAACACAATAGACAATCTTTGCATTCATTGTTTTAAAACCAAATATCAAAGAACGTATTAAACATTAATCTATATACTATTAATCGTCGGTAGTTGTCAAGAAGTAAATTAATATAATTAAAAAAATGTTGCATATATAGTTGCTATCGTAATCAAATTTGTGTATACATATTTTTTACTCCTTCAATAACTCCCACAACACAATGCCAGCCGCCACCGATGCGTTGAGTGATGAAACCTTTCCTCGTAATGGTATTGCAACCGTTATATCGCACAGTTGTTGTGTAAGCTGGCGCATGCCGCTCCCTTCACTGCCAATAATAAGTACCGCCGGCTTATACTGCCGTATGCTATGGATGGGATGCGTACCGCTGTCGGATGTGCCAATAATCCAGAAGCCAGATTGTTTTGCATCGTTTATAAAGCTTGCTAAATTGGCAACATAATGAACAATAATATGAGCAGTTGCACCTGCTGATGCTTTTATGATGGTTTGCGTTATTTCAGGGGCATGGGCTTTTGTTACAATGACAGCATTGCCACCCAGCGCTTCGGTAGTGCGTATTATGGAGCCAATATTATGGGGATCGGTAATGCCATCGCAGGCAACAATAACCCCCTGTGAACTGGCAATATCGGGCAAATGAAATCTATTCTGTAGTGTATTGTGTGGGCGATAGCTCATCTTAAGAGCTACTCCCTGATGATGAGGCTGGCAGTGGCTATCAAACCAGCTTCTGGGAACCCTGTTAACGGGAATATTACGGGTGGAAGCTTTACCTACGATAACATCAAGTATCCTGCCATGTGCACTTTCGGAAATGTAGAGGGTTGCATCGCCTTCAACGGTTGACAGATATTCAAGGACAACCTTGCGTCCAGCTATGATTTGATCAGCCACTGTGTTCCCTCTCTGGTATCCTGTACTATAATCCCTTTGCTATAAAGTTCATCGCGGATACTATCGGCTTTAGTAAAATTTTTTTCTTTACGGGCTTTATTCCGCTCTTCAATAAGAGCTTCAATTTCTTCTTTGTTTACTGTTACAGCGCCATGGAAGAATATAAATCCAAAAACGGTGTCAATATGGTTAAGAGTATGCATTATAGTATCGGCGTCAGCTTTTCCCAGCATACGTTTGTCTATCAATGTATTGATATCATGTAAAAAGTCAAAAAATGTACCAATCCCTTCTGCAATATTAAGGTCATCATCAACAGCTTCAATAAATGATTCTATAAACTGTGAGCATCGTTTATCTGCTTCCTCATTATCAGGCTTTTCCTGTTTTATATCGTTAAGGCGGGCAATGAGGTTGTCAATTCTAAAGAGTGCCTGCCCGGCCTGAGTTAAACCGTCAAAGGTAAAATTAAGCTGTTTTCTGTAATGGGCGGTAATCAATAGATATCTGATGGCACGTGGCGAATAGCCTTTATTAAGGAGGTCACGCAGGGTAAAGAAGTTCCCCGATGATTTTGACATCTTTGAACCTTCAACAAGCAGGTGCTCAACATGGAGCCAGTAACGTACAAAAGGCTCATCATACGCTGCTTCGCTCTGGGCAATTTCATTTTCATGATGAGGAAATATTAAATCTACACCACCGGTATGTATGTCAATGGTGGTGCCAAAAATTTTGCGCACCATAGCCGAGCATTCAATATGCCACCCAGGTCTGCCTTTACCAAAAGGGGTTTCCCAGTATAGCTCATTTTCTTTAGGAGCTTTCCACAGTGCAAAATCACGAACATCCTCCTTGGTATATTCATCGGCATCGTATCGCGCACCTGCTTTGATATCCATACTGGTGACATTGCTCAACTGTCCATATTTATGAAACTTTGCAATGCTGAAATAAAGTGAGCCATCCTTTTCATAAACAAGCCCCTTTTTATCAAGATGTGCTATAATATCTATCATGGCGTCAATAGATTCTGTGGCACGGGGGTAATGTTCAACAGGTTCTATGTTTAACGTTTTACAATCCTCAAAAAATATCCGTGTATACTTGTCGGTGTATTCTTTTAATGTCACCCCTTCTTTAAGAGCTCCGGCTATTGTCTTATCATCAACATCAGTAATATTCATTGCATGGTTTACTG
>DAOLVF010000127.1:0-1181 GCA_035420565.1 Spirochaetota bacterium
TTTTATAAATTTATACCCCATGAAATAAAATTTTTTGATTTGTTTGATAGACAGGCTGATAAAATGGTAGAAGCTGTCATATGCTTTAAGGAATTTGCTGAAAAAGGAATATTTGACGATAGTTGTATTGAAAGGATGCGTTTGTTAGAGCATCAAAGTGACAGCATCGCACATGATATTATTGATAGCCTTAACAGAACTTTTATAACACCATTTGATAGGGAAGATATCCACTCATTAACCAATAAGCTTGATGATGTGGTTGATTTAATTTATGCTATATCAAAGCGTATGCGGCTATATAAATTAAAAGGGAAAAATGCAGATGTTCAGGAGTTTTCCAGGCTCATAATGCAATCAGTGCAATCATTATCTCTTGCTATAAAAGGTTTGCGAAATCACAGACAGCCACAAATAATTCAGCAAGCCTGTATTGAAATAAATAAAATAGAAAATATCAGTGATCAGTTGCGCGATGTGGTTATACAGAGGTTATTTAAAAGTAAAAAGGATCCTATTGCAATTATCAAGTGGAAAGAAATATATGAATTATTGGAAACTGTATTAGATGTCTGTGAAGATGTTTCCAATATTGTTGTTTCCATTCTTGTTAAACAAGGTTAAATCTTTATGACTATCTATATCTTTTTTTTGATTGCGCTGGCATTGCTGTTTGATTTCCTTAATGGTTTCCATGATGCAGCCAATTCAATAGCTACCGTCGTATCTACAAGGGTACTATCACCCCGCTATGCTGTATTGTGGGCAGCCTTTTTTAATTTTGTTGCTTTTTTATTTTTTGGACTGCATGTTGCTGGTACCATAGGCAATGGTATTATTGATGTTTCTATCATGGATAATACAGTAATACTGGCAACACTAACCGGTGCGTGTATGTGGAATATCATAACATGGTATTTAGGGTTGCCAACAAGTTCATCACATGCTCTTATTGGAGGGTTGATTGGCGCTGCATTGATGAAAGTTGGCACGAAAGCATTGGTGCTTGATGGTATTATAAAAACTGTTATTTTTATCTTTTTATCGCCGATAGTTGGTTTTGGATTAGGGCTTGTTTTTGGGACTGCAGTTTACTGGATATTCCGACACTCACATCCAGCTAAGGTTGATAAAATATTCAGAAAAGGACAATTGATATCAGCAGCGTTCTATAGCCTGGG
>DAOLVF010000127.1:1281-5507 GCA_035420565.1 Spirochaetota bacterium
TTGATAAAATATTCAGAAAAGGACAATTGATATCAGCAGCGTTCTATAGCCTGGGACATGGCGGAAACGATGCACAAAAAACTATGGGTATTATAGCAGGTTTGCTATTTAGCAATGGGCTGATGCAGGTTGCTGAAGGGCAGCGATTTCAGGATGCTATTCCCTTATGGGTTGTGCTTGCATGCCATAGTGCAATTGCATTGGGCACCATGTTTGGTGGATGGCGCATTGTAAAAACGATGGGACAGCGTGTGGTAAAGTTACGGCCGGTAGACGGTTTTTGTGCTGAATTGGGAGCAGCTTTTAATCTTTATGTTATAACATCATATTTTGGTATCCCCGTGAGTACCACGCATACCATCACTGGCGCAATTATGGGGGTTGGAACTTTACGCCGATTTACTGCTGTTCGGTGGGGCGTTGCAGGACAGATAGTATGGTCATGGATACTGACAATTCCATTATCTGCACTCATTGCGGCAATAACATACAGTATTGTTACATAATCTCAGTTGCACTATTGGTTTATAGCCTTGTTGTATCACTTTTTGGATACATCAAATCAATCAAATCTTTATATTTTTCATGTATCTGGCTGCGTCTGAATTTAAATGTTGGAGTAAGCTCTCCTGTTTTTACAGTAAAGTCATGCGCTAACAGCGTAAATTTTTTTATCTGTTCATAAGGAGCCACTGTCTGGCATATTTCATTGATTCTGGTTTTAAACAATGTTTGTATCTGGTGGTGTGATACAAGCTCTTCATCAGTTTTATAGCTTATTCCGTGTTCACGGGCATATTGCCGTAAAAGATGGAAATTAGGGACTATCAACGCAGACAAATATTTTCTGTTATCACCAACAACACATATATAATTTATTAAAGGTTCGGCTTCAAATTTCTTTTCAATATGCAAAGGAACTATATTCTTACCCTGTGAGGTGATAATGATATCTTTGAGCCTTCCTGTTATTCGTAAATAGCCATCCTCATCTATTGTGCCTATATCACCAGAGCGGAAGTAGCCGCTGGCGGTAAAAACTTCCAATCTTTCTTCAGGTGTCATCTTGTGATATCCCTTGAAAACCATTGGCCCTTTGATGAGTATTTCACCTTCGTCAGATATTTTAACTTCTGCACCGGGGATGGGATATCCAACAGTACCGGGCTTGTTTTTTTCTATACGGTTGATAGTAACTGTTGGAGATGTTTCGGTTAAGCCGTATCCCTCAATAATGGGAAGTCCAATCCCACCAAAGAAAATAGATACATCAATAGGTAAAGGAGCACCACCTGAAAAAAGTAGCCTGACCTGCTGCATGTGCATTAACTTTTGTATACTTTTAGTAATTGGTGATAATAGTTTATTAAATAGTGCAGCACCTTTAGGAATAGTTTTACCAGATGTTTGTGCAATGTAGCATCCCCTTCCAATATTGATAGATGAAAAATAAATAAATCTTTTTATTGGATTGAAACGGCGAATAGTATGAATGGTATTTATATAGAGCTTTTCATACATTCTGGGGACTGTAGCAATAACCGTTGGTTTTATATCGATCATGTTACGATAAATCTCTTCACTTTCAAGAGTGGTTGAGATGGCCATTGGTGCACCGGTAAATGAGCTTATTAATAAATCGGCAGCAAAACCATAAACATGGCTAAATGGCAGGTGAGCCAACCGTATATCTGCATCGGAAAATTTGAATATAGGGATTACAACATGCTGTGAGATAAAGTTGCCATGAGTAAGTGGAACGCCCCTTGGGTCACCTGATGTACCTGGAGTATACATAAGTGCTGCATAATCTTCGGAATTGATTTTTTCTATTGCTCGGTTAATTTCTTCGTAATGAGCTTTTTCTTCCCCAAATTGTATCAGTTCATCAAAGGTTACAAGCTGCTCATGCTTTGTTTTAGAATCAAAGTATGTTATAAGTCTTCGCAGGGGAGATTGTACTTTATTTAATATAGCAAAGCTTTTTTGAAACTGTGCAGCATCGCCAACAAAGATTGTTCTACATCCAGAATCACGCAGTATTTCTTCCAGTTCATCCTGTAAGATGGTAGGATAAATTGGCATAACTATCGCCCCAAGGGACATGACGGCAAAAACTGTTGCCGCATAATATAAATTATTGCGGCTAAATATACCTACTATGGTATCTTTTTCAACTCCATAGGCTAATAGTGCTGAAGCTATATTATACTGAAGGGTTAAAAACTCTTCCCCTGTTATTGTAACAAATTTATCAGGGAACTCTTTATTGTAATTCTTAGCATAAAAAACAGACTTGCTAAAATGTTTTCTGTAAGAATCTATTTCCAAAGAAGGTATGTTTTTATCAGTAGCTTCAAGCTCTTTAATTATTTCAATTAACTGCATATATTACTCCTGAAAGTATTATATTGCAACAGCATTTGACATTCTTTGAAATTCATATAGTGCATAGTATATTTGTATATATGATTTTGCGTCAACAAAATAAGATAATTTTCACAATTATTTTATCATGAAAGTTGTTTTTCTGCAAAAAATTGTAAAATATGAAAATATGATGGAAGATATTGAAAACTTTACTTTTTGATTCCACGGTGAATAAAAAATGAAGATAAAATCCCTTGTTTCAATTGTTCATCAGATGAAAATATAAGTTTTTAGAGTTGTCCATAAATATAAAAAACGTCAAACTATAAAACTCTTGACTATAATTTAGTTATTTTTTTAGTGTAAATAAAAGGAGTTACGTGATGAAAACTGCTAACATTCCTGAATTGATTGAAGAGATACGCAATGGAAGAATGATTATCCTTGTTGATAATGAGGATAGAGAAAATGAAGGGGATCTGGTTGTTGCCGCTCAATATTGCACTCCGGATAAAATTAATTTTATGGCTACGCATGGCAAAGGCTTGATATGTATTGCCATGACACAGGAACGTCTGCAAGAATTGGGATTGCCACTGATGGTTCCCGAAAATTCAGATAAGTTTTGTACAGCATTTACCGTTTCAGTTGATGCCAAAGAAGGAACGTCAACCGGTATTTCTGCCTATGATAGGGCAAAGACGGTGCATGCATTGATTGATCCACGCACCAAACCGCAGGATTTAAACAAGCCGGGGCATATTTTCCCCCTTACTGCACGAAAGGGCGGCGTGCTGGTACGAGCAGGGCATACTGAAGGGTCTTTTGATTTAACCCGTTTGGCAGGTTTATATCCTGCTGCTGTTATGTGCGAGATATTAAATGATGATGGGACGATGGCCCGGCGCCCCGATCTGGATGCATTTGCTGAAAAGCACAATTTAAAAATTGGAACCATCGAAGATTTAATAAAATTTCGCCAGCATAAAGAACGTCTTGTACATAGAGTTTCAGAGGCACACTTACCAACGGAGTATGGTGACTTTAAAATTATTGCCTATGAAACAGAGGTGGATAATGCTACGCATGTTGCACTGGTAAAAGGAGAGGTTGATGGCAGGGAAAATGTACTTGTCAGGGTACATTCAGAGTGTTTAACCGGTGATGTCTTTGGTTCGCACAGGTGTGATTGCGGGTCACAGTTGCATCAAGCGCTCAGGATGATAGAAAAAGAAGGGTTGGGCACGCTGGTATATATGCGTCAGGAAGGCCGCGGGATAGGGCTCAGTAATAAATTAAAGGCATATCATCTTCAGGAGCAGGGGTATGATACGGTTGAGGCAAATATAAAGTTAGGATTTCCTGCTGATCTTCGTAATTATGGTATTGGGGCACAGATACTTGTTGATCTGGGACTGTCAACAATACGTCTGATGACAAACAATCCAAAAAAGGTGATTGGATTGGAAGGATATGGGCTTACCATTGTGGAACGTGTCCCCATCGAAATTCCACCTATAAAAGAAAACTATCGCTACCTAAAAACAAAAAAAGATAAATTAGGACATCTAATATTACAAGCTCAAGAGGATAAGAAGTCTTGAAAAATGGACAGGCGCCCACAATAGTAGTTGTTGACGATGATGAGGTAATTCGCTATAGCCTCCAGAAAAAGTTGTCAAGATTAGGTTACAACATTATTTCATTAAGCAAAGCGGAAGATGCTCTTTTCCTGTTGAAAAATGATGAACGGGAGATAGACCTTATAATAACGGATATAAAACTTAGAAAAATGGATGGTATTGAGTTATTGCGTCATGTTAATGTTAGCGAAAATCCTGTACCTACACTTATTA
>DAOLVF010000128.1:0-5402 GCA_035420565.1 Spirochaetota bacterium
GCGCCCTGCCCTGTTTCCTCAATGGTAGCCGGATGCTGCATCGCAAACTGCGGCAGCATGGCTACAACATCATTTATCTTGGGATTGTATTTCATGGTACAGCTTCCCAGCGGATACATACCATTATCAACGCCAAAGTTTAAAGATGAAAGTTTCCGATAATGACGCACCACATCAACCTCGCTTACATCAACCAATGTTAAATCATCGCGTAGCATTGACTGGGGGATTTCATCACCCTGTATGGAATCACAGGCTGGAATACTATATTTATTTTTACCTTTTTTATGAAATGAAAATATTGTCTGCATAGTTACCCTCATCAAATTGTTTGCAACAATTCAACCAGATTGTCAATATCATTGTTTGATACACTTTCGGTAACACCAAGCAAAAGGCAATCGTTAAGCTCGGGATAATAGGTATCAATGGATATTCCCAGTGCATATCCGTTATCAAGCAACCTGTTTCTGATTTCTTTTGCATTGTTAACCCGTATAACAAATTCATTGAAAAATGGTACAGTAAACACACGCTCATATCCTAATGCAACGAGCCTGTTGCAACAGTAACGGGCTAAAGCATGATTAATCCTGGCAAGCTCAATCAATTTATTTCCAACAAGGCTTAAATATATAGTAGCACGCAGAGCGCATAGCCCTTCATTGGTGCATATATTTGATGTTGCACGCTGACGTCTGATATGCTGTTCACGTGTTTGCAATGTCATAACAAAAGCATCCCTGCCTTCTTCATCCACTGTTTTCCCAACCAGCCTGCCTGGTATGGTGCGCATAAATTTGCTGCGGCAGGCCAAAATTCCTAAAAGCGGGCCTCCACATGCAGGATAATTTCCAAACGATTGCCCCTCGCCGCAGGCAATGTCTGCACCAAGACTGCCCGGGCTTTTTAATAATGCCAAACTCAACGCTTCAGTAAATGTTGCTATACATACCGCACCATGGTTATGTGCACTATCCGCAATACTTGCAACATCCTCAATAGCTCCAAAATAATTAGGGCTCTGCACAATAACGCAGGCAACATTGTCATCTATCATGTGCGATAGTTGTTCATAATCAGTTAAGCCCTGTTTATAGGGAACTATCGCCAATTGCGCATCCGATGCCCACAGGTAGGCAGAAAGAACATCACGGTAATGGGGATGAACCGTTGCCGAGCACAGCACCCTGTTTTTGCCGGTTGAACGTATAGCCATAAGCACTGCTTCGGCTAACGCTGTTGCACCATCATACATGCTTGCATTGGCAATATCCATACCGGTGAGCCTGCATATAAATGTTTGAAATTCAAAGATTGCAGTTAACGTTCCCTGACTTACCTCGGGCTGATAGGGTGTATAGGCAGTATAAAACTCAGAGCGCGAAACTAAATGATCAACAACAGCGGGAACATAATGATTATAGATACCAGCACCAACAAGAGAACATAGTTGTTCATTAGCATTGCCTATATGAAGTATATGCGTAAGCGCTTCCTGCTCGGATAACGCTTGAGGAAGTTGTATAGTGGGATTTTTTATTGAAGCAGGAATGTCACAAAAAAGATCTTCTATGCTTGAAACACCAATTTCACTACACATTGCAAGGATATCATCGTCACTGTTGGGTAAAAAACTCATGGCTATTCACCCTGGGCTACATGCTCTGCATAAGCAGCAGCGTCCATCAGTTCATCCAGTTCATACTTATCCTTTATATCTATTTTATAAATCCAGCCTTCACCATAGGGATCACTGTTTAAAAGTTCCGGCTTATCCTCTAACAGTTTGTTTACTTCGGTTATTCTTCCGCTTATCGGTGCATACACATCACTCACTGCTTTTACTGATTCAACAACAGCAACCTGCTCACCAGCTTTGACTTCTATCCCAACCTCAGGCAACTCTACAAATACAATATCCGTGAGCATCTCCTGCGCGTGATCAGTAATACCACATACACCGGCATACGTATCCTGCACGTCAATCCACTCATGTGTTTTTGTGTATTTAAGGTTTTCAGGTATATTGCTCATTATAGTGCTCCTACAATAAATTTATATTTTCATACACGGTTTATCTCAGCATCTTATTGTAAACAGATATTAAAGCCTTTTTCCATTATATTTATAAAATGGTCGTGCAACAACCTTTGCAGGGCTTTGTTTACCCCTGATACCTACTGACACCTCATCATGTATGGTAACCAAACCACGCTTAACCAGCGCCATTGCAATTCCCTTTTTCAATAAGGGTGAAAATCCACCACTGGTTATAGCGCCTATATCCTGTTTATTATATACTACCGGGTAATCGCTGCGGGGGATAGTTTTATCCATCATTTCAAGACATAGTATTTCACGCGGAGCACCATTTTTTTTCTGGTCTTCAATAATATCCTTTGCTATGTAATCTGATGTTGCGTTAACAACAAAACCAATGCCACCTTCAATTGGTGAAATCGTTTCACTCAGTTCATGTCCATATAATGAGTAGCATGACTCCAACCGCAATGTATCCCGTGCACCAAGCCCTGCTGGTTTTAAGCCATATTCTTTTCCGGCATCAAGGATATCATTCCACAATCGTGAAATTATATTGTTGATACAAAAAAGCTCATAGCCAAACTCACCGGTATACCCTGTCTGTGACACCAGAACAGGTTCGCCTTTATATGTTCCCGTAAAAAAGTAAAACCGCTGTAAACCTTCCAGCCTGTCATCCTTAATTATCTTTTTTAAGATATTGTATGATTGCGGGCCCTGAAGATCAATCTTTGAGGTAACCCCTGAAACATCCTGAATTGCAACATTAGTTTTACAATTCAGGGTTAACCATTCTACATCCTTTTCTGTTGTGCCTGCATTAACAACAAGATAATATTCATTGTCGGATAACATGAAGATAAAAAGATCATCAATAATGCCACCCTGCTCATTTAAAAAGCAGGTATACATTGATTTGCCTTTCTCAAGCCTGCCCATATCGGTTGGTATAAGCCTCTGTAATGCAGCTTTTGCACCACGCCCTTTTGCAACAATCTCGCCCATATGTGACACATCAAAAATGCCTGCGGATTGACGCACAGCCATGTGCTCATCAATAATTGAAGTATACATGACAGGCAGTTCCCAGCCTGCAAACTCAACCATCCTGGCACCTAATTTTATGTGATCCTCATATAAAAATGTTCTTTGTGCGGTCATTTCATTCTCCGTTTTGCAAATTCACATGCTTTCAATAAAATATCGTTAACTTCACTTACTGCCGGACAGTATGCCATCTCGGACTGTAATAAATCATCAATGGTTAATCCCTTGTTGATGGCTAAACTGACTATATTAATCCTTGAAGCTGCTCCATGGCCTATTGCCTGCGCTCCAATCACCTTTCCATGTATATCACAGAGCACCTTCATAGTCAATCGTTCATTGGACGGAAAATATTCCGGTTTTACTGTAGCACTTATCTTCCCTGCTATCACGGAAAAACCACGTTCTTTTGCTACATCTGTTGAAAAACCGGTTGCAGCAATCTCTAAATTGCCTATCACGGTAACAAACGTACCCGCAGTACCTACATAAACTGAATTGCCACCCATACCATTTTCGGCAGCAATAACACCCTGCTTGTATGCCGATGTTGCAAGTTTTACCGGCAAAGGTTTTTTATCAATAACTGACCAGCATTCAATACAATCACCTGCAGCATATACATCAGGGCAAACCTGTAGATTATCAGTAACTATCGCCCCACCTTTTGATGTTTTCAGTGAAGAGGCAATAGCCCAATCACAGTTGGGTGCAAAACCACAGGCAACAATAATGATATCTGCATTGTATTGTGCATCATTGGTAATAGCAATGAAATTATTACTTTTTTCAATGGTATTGACAGCAGCATGTAATGCAAGAGCAATATTGTTTTGTGTGCAGTAGTCCGCCACTATTGATGCCATATCACTGTCCAGCGCATTGGGCAACACATCCTTTGCTTCAATAACAGTTACCTGCAATCCGTTAACCTGTAGAGCATATGCCATTTCAAGACCAATAGCCCCTGCTCCAATAACCAGCGCCCTTTGTTTACCGTGTAAAGCACTTTTGATAGCAAGCAAATCCTGAACGGAAGAGAGCGTATACACACCATTGTTATAATATTTTTTGATATTAACAATGGGTGGCACCAAAGGCTTATAACCAGTACAAATAATTGCTCTGTCAAAGTTTACCAATTGTTCATTGTTGCCTGATGTAACAATAAGTTTATGATTTGCAGCATCAACCAATTGAACCGTTCCCGTTATCTTTTCAACATTCATGCGGTTGAGATAGATATCCTGACTCAGATGTTCATAGCTAACAATCCCTTCCAGTGCATAGGGCAACCCGCATGGATGCACAATATCCTTTTCTTTTGGATCAATGACCACAACTCGTGCTTTTGGATTAATCCGCTTTACCGTTGTAAGTGCAGAAAACCCCGCACTGCCCAAACCGGCAATAATTATTGTTGTTTGTTCCATGTAATGTACACTTTAAATAACTATATCTTCCTATGTAGTATATATATCACTTATAAAAACACACTAGTATGAAGCTATTATTTTTAAAACCTGAAAACTAACTACTGGAGAAAGCATGAATACAAATAATTTTTTTAATACTTATGAAATATATGGCATATAGTCAATAAAAAAAATTTTATTGTTTTCAGTGTTTAATGGATGTTTATCAAATTTCATTGATAAAACGGTACAATAGTATTTTATACTCTTACTACAATTATACAGGTACTATACAATGGATCAACAGGATATTTGCTGGAAACAACGATTAAGCAATTTTTCAAAGGCTCTTGATCAATTGACAAAATTTATTGATAAAGGTCAATTAAATGAGTTAGAAGAACAGGGATTAATTAAAGTATTTGAATATACTTATGAATTGGCATGGAATGTAATAAAGGATTATTTTGAATCGCAGGGCGAAACAGGTTTAACAGGTAGTCGCGATGCATTTCGTATGGCTTACAAACGAGGTATTATTGATGATGGAGAGATATGGATGGATATGATTAAAAGTCGTATTCTTACCAGCCATACTTACGATGAGAAAATAGCAAATAAGATTTCTTCATCAATAATGTATTATTACTATCCACAATTTAGAAAACTTCATGATTTTTTAAAAAAATTATTGGACAAAAATAATGCCTGATAAATTTGGACTTAGTATTGATACAATAAACAAATTATATACTGTATTTTCTAAATATTCAGAAATTGAAAAAGCAATTATTTATGGTTCCAGAGCAAAAGGAAATTACAAAAATGGATCTGACATTGATTTAACATTAATTGGCAGTAGTGATTTAAACCTTACCACTTTAGGTAAAATCA
>DAOLVF010000129.1:0-2239 GCA_035420565.1 Spirochaetota bacterium
ATTCATGTTTTCTACCTACGGTGACGAAAAGTCGAGCAGGGATAAGTGTCTTCTGACATTGTTCTTTGAAAACACCTTTTGGGGTAGTGGTTTGATATCAACAATGAAGGTTTGATCCTTTGTGGTTCTGGTCTTGTATTTGCCCAGATACAAGCCTGGAACATAGCAGCATTACAAATGCTGCTAACACATTACATTGCGCTGTCTGCCCGGTGCTATGTAATATATGGCAGGGAAGCCAAATCTTATGTGCAAAGGAGTGTAAAATGATTATCAACCACAACATGAGTGCTGTGAATGCAAACAGAACTCTGAAGTTCACGCAATGGAGTGTGAACAGGAGCATGGAGAAGCTGTCGTCTGGCGAACGTATAAATAGAGCTGGCGATGATGCTTCTGGACTGGCAGTGTCTGAAAAGATGCGCACCCAGATACAGGGTTTGAGGCAGGCAGAACGGAATACCGAAGATGGTATGTCGTTTGTGCAGACTGCAGAAGGGTATCTGGCACAGACTGCCCAGATAATTCAGAGAATAAGGGTTCTGGCGGTTCAGGCTGCCAATGGCATCTATACCAATGCAGACCGTCAGCTTATTCAGGTTGAAGTGTCTGCCCTGGTTGATGAGGTTGACCGTATTGCATCTCAGGCAGAATTCAACAGGTTTAAAATATTAACTGGTGAATTCTCCAAAGTTAATCCAAAGTCAAGTATGTGGTTCCACATGGGTCCTAATGCTAATCAACGCGTGAGGGTATTCATTGGAACAATGACTGCTCAGGCTTTCAGGATGAAAGATGCAACCGGTAAAGTTGCTATTACCTTAACGTCACCAGGTGGAGCAAATGCTTCCATTGGTATCATGGATGCAGCATTGCAAAAGCTCTCAAAACAGCGTGCAGATTTAGGTGCTTATTACAACAGGCTTGAGCATACTGCTAAAGGGCTTATGACAGCCTATGAAAATGTGCAGGCATCAGAATCCCGTATACGGGATACTGATATGGCTGAGGAGATGGTGGATTTTACCAAGAATACGGTACTTGTGCAGTCAGGCACTGCAATGCTGGCACAGGCTAATTTACAACCCCAATCGGTGTTACGATTACTTGTGTAGCTTAGTAGACACGTTATGGTTCTTTGAAAACATTTGTGATGATTCTCACTCTCCCTGGACTGTTTTCCCGGGGCTGTCCTTTCAATTCGGCTGCTTGTTCTGGCGGCCGGTGATGAAGGGAGGGCGTCACCGGCTGCCAGAGATATGGTGGCCGATGATGTCTGGATGATGGGCAGTCCGGGCAACATGGGGAGTAAACCCCTGGTCTAAAAATGACCATACATGTTCATGATGAACATGTTTAAAAACCTGAGATATCTCAACATAAACAGTGGGATATCCTGTTAAAGTTCAAGGGAGGGAGAGTCTATGAGAATCAATCACAACTTAAGCGCTATATTCGCTAACAGGCAGCTTAAGATCGTATCATCGCGAATGGATAAATCCATTGAGCGGTTAGCATCCGGCCAGCAGATTAACAGGGCTGGGGATGATGCTTCAGGGCTTGCTGTGTCTGAAAAGATGAGGACACAGATTAATGGTTTGTTCCAGGCTGGACGAAATGCTGAAAATGGGCTTTCGTTTATTCAGGTTGCTGAAGGGTCTCTCCAGCAGATTAATGATATTCTGCAAAGGATCAGGATGCTTTCTGTACAGGCCGCACATGGTATTTATTCAAATTCCGACCGTGCACAAATTCAGGTTGAGGTTTCACAACTGATAGACGAAATCGACAGGATTTCAACATCAGCAGAATTCAATCGGATGAAGATGCTAACAGGCATTTATGCACGAAATTCGCGAACAGGAAGTATATTCTTCCATGTAGGACCAAACCAGGGACAAAGGATTAGAGCTTATATTACTACTATGAGTGCCAAAGCTTTAAACCTTTATGATGGTAATCGAAAGCGTTCAATTTCCACTGTTGGTCAGGCAAACGCCATGATAGGGTATATCGATGCAGCACTGGATAAGCTGAATCGACAAAGGGCAGACCTTGGTGGCTACTACAACAGGATGGAAAATACCATCTATGCTCTGGCAATGTCCTATGAAAATATGTTAGCTGCCGATGCCCGTATCAGGGATGCGGATATGGCTGCTGAGATGGTTGAGTTTACAAAGGACCAGATCCTTGTCCAGAGTGGTGTTGCGATGCTGGCTCAGGCTAATTTTAAGCC
>DAOLVF010000129.1:2339-5393 GCA_035420565.1 Spirochaetota bacterium
TGTATTGAAATAGTATGGGTATGGATATATCTTTACTATTATCTTACATGAAGGGATACATGTATGCCAGTCACTTTAGGCGGCGTAGCATCAGGGATGGATACTGACCAGATTATTCAAAAGCTGGTTGAGGTAGAAGCAAGGCCAATACTGCAGTGGCAGGAAGAAAAAGACCGATACTCCCTCCGTAAGGAAGCTTTGCGCCAATTGCAAACCAAGCTTACCACCTTGAATACTGCAACCAAAGATTTATATGGATTTAGATCCCCTTTTAAGGAAAAGGGTGTACGCATTTCGGATCCTGAGGTGCTGCAGGCACAGGCTTCACGGTTTGCTGAAAATGGAACTCATACGCTGGAAGTTGTTAATTTAGCATCAACCCAGAAAATATCAACTGACCAGATTAAAGAAGATGAAATCTTGCCACCCGGGACTTTCAGTATAGAAGTTGATGGTAATTCATATACTATCAAATTCCGTGGTGGTAATTTAAAATCGTTGAGTGATAAGATAAATGAAATTGCTTCAAGTGTTGTATCGGCAACAACAATCAGAACGGTTGATGATAAAGGTATTTTAAGCATTGAATCTAAGATATCAGGGAAAAAAGGTGAGTTAAAACTAAGAGGTGACGAAGAGTATTTAAAAAAGATAGGATTGGTAAAAGGCGAAAAAGGTGCAGAAAAAGAATTTCAAAAAATTATTTTTGATACCAAGTATTTTACGGCTTATACTGGCGAAAAACCAATTGAAGATGAAGATGGCGTTTTATCGGTTGATAAAGAAGGTAAATCAGTTATTATTGATGCTAAATTGTGGCGCGAGTACATCCTTCCTGTTGAATATCAGACAAAAAAACAATCTGTATTAGAAGTCAATGTAACCTATTCAAAAGAAAAATCAGAAGAAGAAGTTATACCGTACCGGTTAGAAGTTGGGCCTGATGAAACTACTGTTATTAAAGGGATAGAACTTAAAGGATATAATGTATCACGCGAAAGACCGCTTGAGAAAAAACAAAAAAAAGAAATTGCCGATATAATAGGTGTAGGAGTTATTTCCGTTGAAGATGGGAAACGCTCTGAGAGGATATATCCAATTGATGCAAACAAACAGGGTAAAATTGAAATACCAATAGGACAGGACTTCGCAGAAAAAAAAATAACAAAGATACTATTTTATTGCAATGATGGCAAGGCAATTTTTCAGGATGCAGCATTAGTTACTGAAACAAAAGGTGAAGGTATTCTTGAGCCAAAAAATATCATCACACAGGCCGATGATGCAAAATTAAAATTAAATGGCATAGAGATAGTACGGCAAAAAAATTCCGGCATAGATGATGTGCTAAAAGGTGTAACAATCAATTTAATGAAACCATCGACCAAACCATTAACAATAACTATCAAACAAAATACCGAAGCAGCAATTGAAAAAATTAAAAAATTTGTGGAAGCGTATAATGATTATTTAACATTTAACAATGAACTGACAAAGGCTGTTAAAAGTGATAAATTAGGCGATTATCAGAAGGATAAATATAAAAATGGAATTTTTATGGGTGATATGTCGTTAATGCGATTGCAAAACGCGTTGAAAACTGCAGTAACTGAAGCATATCCATCAAATGTTGAAAAGCCTGTTAAGATGTTATATCAGATGGGTGTTTCTACAGGTGAAATTAATGCAAAATGGGAAACAATTAAAGAAGGTAAACTCATTATTGATGAAGCAAAGCTTGTTGAAATTTTATCAGAGAATCCCGAAGGTGTTCAGGAATTTTTTGGTTCGGATAATGATGGGGATAATCGTATTGATAATGGATTTGCTTACAGCATTGAAGGTATTCTTGATCCATATGTCAGTGCAGGGAAAAATATTATTGTTTCAAAGATGGATTTAGAGGATGCGTCAATTAAAGCTACCAATAATAGAATTGAACGGAAGCAGGAGCATCTAAAAACGTATGAACAAAAATTACGACAAAAATTTGCTTCTATGGAAAAAGCCATATCGGGATCAAAAGCACAAAGTAACTGGCTTGATATGCAGATGAAAAATCTACCCAAAGACAATGATAATAAGTGACATGAGGTACACTATGCAACTTTTAATTAATGATCATCCTGTTGATTTTGCTGTAGAAAAAGAAACCACAGTTAAAGATATAATGGGTTCAATACTCAATTGGGCATCAGAACGAAGCCTTGTTTTTTCGGGAGCGATAGTTGATGGGACAGTATATCAACTGGATAATGCACCGGATATTTCCATAGAAAAAGTTAATAATATAAATTGTTATGTACAGTCGGTGAGTGATATTGTTATCGACTCTATAAAAGAAGGTATTGCATACTGTAATAGGGCATGTCAGCATTTAGAAAATAAAAGCAATACATCATTGTCCGCCGATGAATTGCTTCAGTTGCAAAATGGTTTTGAATGGATTGTATCGGTATTACAATCGGTGTTGCACATGCTGGGTTTAGAAAGGGATGATTTACGATTTAAGGATATGA
This sequence comes from Spirochaetota bacterium, assembly GCA_035420565.1. Taxonomy (GTDB): domain Bacteria; phylum Spirochaetota; class UBA4802; order UBA4802; family UB4802; genus UBA4802. The sequence continues at coordinate 4,859 of DAOLVF010000129.1, forward strand.
CGGTGCAGGAATTCATTGGGTCAGTATATTCATTTGGACATAACATTTCCAGTAGCACCGATATAAATTTGCTTACCACAGCTAACAATATTTTACATGATACCATGACGCTTTTCAGAGTTTTGCTATGCAGTGATGCTTTAAAAAGTCTGGTAGTACAGAGTGTTGATTCCCCGGATGTACTTTTTCAAACAATGGTTGACCTTAAAGGAATGGTAGGAAAGCAGGTTAAAAATTTAGAAGAAATTGCCGGATTATATCAAAAAGGCAATGATAGCGAAGCACTTGAAATTATCCATACACTTGTTGATTTTTTATATCTTTACATGCGAACATGTTATCAGGTTTCACCGGTATTTAATATCAATATTGCCGAATTTATATATAATGGACAATCGCTGGAAGAGCTTAATATAAAAATTCAGGACATGCTTACTGAGATTGTCTCCGTTATGGAAAACAATGATGTGGTGAGCCTTTCTGATATACTGGAATATGAGTTGAAACCACTGATTAACGAAATTGATCATTACAT
>DAOLVF010000130.1:0-5337 GCA_035420565.1 Spirochaetota bacterium
AAATAGTTATTGCTGGAGATAGCGCTGGTGCAAATTTAGCAACGGTTACCTGCCTTCAATGTAAGGATAACCTTCTTCCACTGCCACAATTACAGGTGCTTTTTTATCCAGTAGTGGCTGCAGATTTATGCTCAGAATCATTGCGACAATATGGCAATGGATTCTTTTTAACAAAAGCATCCATGCTATGGTTTACTCAGCTCTATGTTGCATCAACAGATGATTTGCTCAATCCTTACTTTTTCCCTATCTTACATGATAATTTAACCGGAAGTCCTGAGGCTGTCATTATAACTGCTGAACATGACCCGCTTTGTAATCAGGGTGAGATGTATGCTGTTGCTCTACAGGAATCACATGTTGATGCTCTGTGTATTCAAGCAAAGGGCATGATTCACGGTTTTTTAAATTTTTCCTATCTTATACCTTCTGCTGCCACATTAGCGGATATGGTATGGGCAATAGTCGGAAAAAAATTACGGTAACGTTTCATTCAATATGATTTTAATTATTTAGTCTTTGCTAAATAGTTTTTCTACCCAAATATATAATGTTGGTAGCAATAATAAGGTAAGTATTGTTGAAGATACCAAACCCCCAATGACTACTGTTGCAAGTGGGCGCTGTACTTCAGCACCAATACCAGTATTATATGCCATAGGAATAAATCCTAAGCTTGCAACCAGAGCAGTCATGAGTACCGGTCTCAGCCGTATCATGGTAGCTTCATGTACTGCTTTTTCCAATTTCATGCCTTCCTGGCGTAATTGATTGAAGAAATTAACCAGCACCATGCCATTGAGTATAGCTATACCAATTAAGGCTATAAATCCAATACCTGCAGAAACACTTAACGGTATGTTTCTTAAATATATAAAAATAACTCCGCCGGTAAGTGCAAATGGTATGCTGTTAAATACCAATAATGTTTGTGTTATACTATGAAAAGTTCTAATAAGTATAACGAAGATTACTGCCAATACAATTGGTATGATAACAAGTAAGCGTGTGCGTGCTGATGCAAGATTTTTAAATTGTCCGCCCCAGTTGAGTTGATATCCTTTTGGAATAGCAAGCTTTTTAATTTTTTCCTTAGCCTCGTCAACAAAGCTCTGCGTATCACGGTTTTTTATGTTAATGGAAACTGCCGCATAGCGCTTTGCCCTGGTACGAGCAATCGTTGTTATTTGTTTTTTTTGCTCTATTTTTGCAATAGTATTGATAGGGATTGTTCCACCATCAGGCAATCCAACGGGGATTTTTGCTATATCGGCAATATTCTTTCTGAATTTATCACCCAACCGTACAACTATAGGGAAACGCTTATCCTCATCATACAGATAACCTACATAACTTCCAGTCATAGCCATAGAAAATGCATTATTCACATCATTAATATTGACTCCATACCGTGAAATTGCATCATAATCCAGCACTACATCCATAATATCACTTTTTTTCAGCGCTGTTAACGGATCCAGTTCTACGGTAGAAGCTCCCTGTATCTCTTCTAATATTGGTATGGATTTGTTTGAAAGCTCATATAATATATCCAGATTCTGGCCAATAACGCGCAGGGTAATATCAGCCCTGTTTCCTTCAAGGATTTCATTAAAACGCATCTCAATAGGTTGCGTAAGTGATATTTCCTGATCTGGAGCCTCATTCTCTATTTTTTTAGCTATTATCTCAAAAAGCTCAACCTTGGATACGGTTTTTCCATTATACTTTTGCCATTTTGATTTATCTTTTTCCAATATAACAAAGGTGTCTGCAAAATTAACTCCCATTGGATCGGTTGCTGATTCAGGAGTCCCCATTCGAGAAAATACTGTTGTAACTTCTTTAAATTGTGCTATTGCTCTATCACTTTTTTTCTGTATTTCCAGGGATTTATCTATACCAATAGTTTGATCACGCACCAAACCTATAACCATGTCCCCTTCATCAAGTCGGGGAATAAAATCAGAACCAAGATTAAAAAACATTATTATTGCGATTAATGCCACTAAAAGAGTTGGAATGATAACTTTAACAGGATGTTTAAGAGAATATAGTAAAAAAGGTTTATAGGCTTTTGATAACACTCTGAAAAACAACGGCTCTTTTTCAGAATGAGAAGGATTAATAAAAAAGTAAGACATTACCGGCATAAGAAATAAAGCAATGAGAATACTCCCACCTAAAGCATAAAGCACTGTTTCAGCCATAGGTCTGAACATCTTTCCTTCAATACCTGTTAAACTCAGTACAGGTACATACACCGCCATTATTATAAGTATTCCTAAAAAAACCGGTTGGCTTACTTCTTTAGCAGCATCTCCAATTATCCGCATCTTTTCTTTCTTATTTTGCAATTTCCCTTTTGCTAAATTGAGGTGCCGCATTATATTTTCTACCATAACAACTGAGCCGTCAACAATAAGACCAAAGTCAATTGCACCAAGGCTCATAAGGCTTGCAGCAATACCTGAAATCACCATGCCACTTGTTGCAAACAACATGGACACTGGTATGGCCAATGCTACTAAAAATGCTGCCTTTGCACTTCCCAAGATAAGGAAGAGTATTGCTATAACCAGCAATCCACCTTCAGTTAAATTTCTTGCAACTGTTTTTATTGTTGCATTTACCAAAAAGCTTCTTGTATACAATGTCTTGATCTGAACATCAGGAGGCAGGGAAATTTCCGATATATACTTTTCAATTGCCTGCGAAACTTCTCTGCTATTTGCATTAATGCGCATAAGAACTGTACCCAGCACTGCTTCTTCACCATTAAACGTAGCTGCACCTAAACGTTGCTGATTCCCTTCAACTACCTCAGCAACCTGCCATACACGGATTGGAGCACCATAAACGTTTATCCTAACCGGTAAGTTTTTGATCTGCTGTAATGCATCGATCTTCCCATAGGTTCTTACTATAATCTGTTTCCCTTCAACCTGAATGTAGCCCCCTCCATAATTTTCACCAACCTTCTCTAATGCCTTTACCATTTGATGACAGGTTATACCATAAATATCCATTTTTTGTGGATCAACATCTATATGAATTTCCTTTTTGTAACCACCATTTGATTCAACTTCAGCCACGCCCGGCACACTTTTTATAGCAGGTTTAATGATAAAGTCCTGTACTGTTCTAAGATAGGTTAGCTGTTCTTTTTGTGATAACTGTGAGAGAACACTCCCCTTTTTAGCAACAACAGCATACATGAAAATTTCACCAAGCCCTGTTGATACCGGTCCAAGCTCAGGCGATAAACCCTCTGGCAATTTATCACGAATAGATTGTATCCTTTCATTGACCAACTGTCGCGCAAAATAAATATCTGTATCATCAGAAAACACAACGATAACCTGTGAAAGACCATATTTTGATAAAGAACGTATATCCTGCACATCAGGCAGTCCTGCTAATTCTGATTCAATAGGGAATGTAACAGTCTTTTCCACCTCTTCCGGTGCAAGTGCACCTGTTTTAGTATTTACCATTACTGTTACATTGGTAATATCCGGAACAGCATCAATTGGCAACCGGCCAATAGCAAAAGCACCTCCAACAATAACAGCTACAGTAATAAGAATAACCCATAACTGCCCATGCAATGCTTTTTGTATCCATGTATTAATCATTGGGCTATACCAAGCAAAATAGTATAATCATTAATAAGGCATGCAATTGCTGATATGTTACGTACAAGTTCTTTCTGGGTGGTATATATGTTCTCAAGGGTTTCGTGAACCTGTACATCAAGCTCTAAATATGACTGCAACGTAATTGTCCCTCGCTTAAACTGATTATCAGCATATACCATTGATCTGTTTAATTCATCTTCAAGGTCAGGGCTATAGAGTCCCAACAGGTTACGGTAATAGTCATATTGTACCATGATAGTACGGATATCAGTTTCTATCATTTTTTCCACATAGTGTGAAATGAATTCTTCCTGTTTAACTCTGGACTGCATGGCTTTTATTTCATTCTGATTTTGATTATACAAAGGTATTGGAATACTTATCCCTCCAGATATAGTTTTTTCATTATCAATTACCTTTTCATAATCATAATTAAATAGAATGCTGAAATCAGGGAATATATTTTTCTTTGACAATGACAGCTCGGCTACCGACGCCATGTATACCTGCTTTTGCTTTTTAACTAATAGGCTTTCCTTTTTTGCCTTCTGTTCAATTGCATTGATATCATACAATGGAGGGTTTGTAATCCAGTTAATATGCAACGATAGCTGTGGCGAAGCAATCCTTGTATATAACGCAAGACGGGCAAATGTAGTAGCCTTATCGGCTTTTAGTTTATATATTTCTGATTCAAGCATCCGTATAGTATTTTTTACGATAGCTATCTCCACGCGTTTTTGTGGTGATATGACAGGCCTGCCTGACATATATGCATTAATTATCTTTAACCGATTGAGGCGTGAATTGATATGGTCTGAATGTAATGTTTTGATTGCATAGTCATAACTCAAATTAATGACCGTTGAAGCAATGAAATATTTCATCTCTTCATACGATAGTGCTTCATAATTTTTTTTATACCGGTATATTTCATCTACAAACGAAATCTTCCCGGGAAAATACAGCGGTTGTACAATTGAAACACCAGCAACATCCCCTTTATGCGATTCAATACTTTTGCTACCATAATATGCTGATATTTCTGGATTTTTCCACTGAGTATTATATTTTCTGAGAGCCTCCATTTCATCAATTTTTAGCTGCTGAGCTTTCATTAATTCAAATGTTTGGAAAGCACTATCAACTAATTCTTTGATGGAATAGTTCTGTTGTGCAAACGCATAACAGTAAAACATTAATAAAAATAGCATTATAGTATTAGCTATCCTTCTCATGTATATTCCTATATAAGAATTTTTAAAATTGTACTATCATAATTTAAAATAATCAAGCATTATTTTAAGCTGTTCTGCCATTGATGCTAAATTTTCAGCGCTTGAATGCATCTCTTCAGCCGTACCTGCCACATTCTGTGTTAATGAATTAATAGTATTAATTGAACGTACAATCTCCTCAACAGCGCTTTTTTGATCCTCTACCGAATCCAATATTTGACGTGATAGTGATTCGGTTACATCCCATACCTTCTTTGTTTCATTGAATATTTCACTTTGTTCCCGTATTTTTTGTCCCATGGTGTTGACATCCAGATTTACGGACTCTATCCCTTGAATGACATTTGTAATAGTAGCAACGGTGTTCTCTGTAATACCAATCCCCTGCTGAATCTCTTTCTCGTTTGCTCGTACTAAATTATCTATATCTTTTAAACTCTGAGCTATCGCGTCAGCTA
>DAOLVF010000131.1:0-5287 GCA_035420565.1 Spirochaetota bacterium
AGTATGTTTGAATATAGTAAAATGATGCAAACCAACTATCTTTTAGAACAGGCAATGGATGTTGAATCAATACGCCGCAAGATTATTGCAAATAATATTGCCAATGTTGATGTTCCTCATTTTAAGCGAAGTGAAGTTAATTTTGAAAGTGAATTGAAAAGGGCAATAGAACATAATAAGGATTCCATGCAAAAGGTGAAAGCATTGAAAACGGATCCTCGTCATTTTGATTTTTTTGAACCAAAAAACATTCAAAGCGTAAAACCAAGAATTAATGTAGATTATACCACTACGTATAGAAATGATGGGAACAATGTGGATGTAGAAAAAGAGATGGTTGATGCTGCAAAAAATCAGATGAGATACAATGCATATATTTCAAGCTTAAATGAAAATTATAAAATTTTAAAGATGGTAATGAGAACTGTTTAGTGAGGGTTTGATATGGGTATGTTTGATAGTTTTAACATAGCATCAACAGGCTTGACTGCACAGCGCCTGCGCATGGATGTTATAAGCAATAATATTGCAAATGCAACAACAACTCGTACCCCGGAGGGTGGTCCATTTAAACGTAAACGGGTGATATTTGCTCCTGTCAATATAAGGCCATTTTACAAATCGCCACTTGTTCCTAAAAGAATTGATCATGGAGAACCTAAAGGTGTGCGAGTTGTGAAAATTGAAGAAGATAATGCTGAATTCAGACTGATATATGATCCAGCACATCCCGATGCAATTAAGACCGGTCCAAAACAGGGATATGTTGAAATGCCAAATGTTAATGTGGTCATGGAGATGACTGATTTAATCTCTGCATCGCGTTCATATGAAGCAAATGTCATGATGATTAATAATGCAAAATCCATGTTTTCAAAGGCGCTGGAAATTGGCAAGGGTGGTGTATAATTTTTACGGAAGGAGTTTAAGATATGTATTTTGAAAAAGGGCATATAAATGAAATTTGTTGTTCACATGAACTATCGACTCCCATTACGTTAAGCAGACGAAAAAAGGAATGGCTGCAGTTTGGTATTGGTGAGCGACAAATTGTTGAATCAAGAATAATTTCAGGGAGCGTTAATTATGGTACAGGAAAGTAATTTTATAAGTAAATCAAATATTTTTACAATGAAGACAACGCATCCTCTCCATTATGACAATAAACCAGAAAAAATTCAGGACGATGATGTTGCAGGTTCTTTTATGGATGCGCTGAAATCAACATTGGGGAAGGTAAATGATTTACAGGTTGATGCAGAAGATTTGACACAACAGATGATTTATGAGCCTGAGTCAGTAGACATACATACAGTGATGATTGCTCAACAGAAAGCTGAGATTGCATTAAGCTTAACAAAAGCTGTCCGGGATGAAGCGATCAGGGCATACAGGGAACTCATTAATCTCAGATAATATGTGATTGCTGTGAATATAATAAAAAAAGTAGCAAATTTTAGTAAATTAATTGACTTTTTAATACTGATGTTTTATTATGTGTGAATGCTATATGTATTATGTCACTTTGCAGTCAATTGATATGTTGATGATGTTATTGCAGTAATAATCATTTTGTAATGTGAAGCATGGTTATTGTGGAGCAAGGTGATGATATTTAATTAGTTGTGGGAGGGAAGAAGATATGGATTTATTTACCAAGATATTTCAACAATTGAAAGAGATTTATGCTAAATTAGATACAACAAAAAAAATTATTATTGGTGTGGTAACAGGGGTTCTTGTTATTGCATTTATTGTTTTATTCTCGGTGTCGTCACAGAAAGCAAATATAGTTTTATTCTCTGATCTTCCTTCTGATGAATTTGGGCAGGTAACAAAAAAATTGGAAGAAATGGGTTTCCACTATACAACATCAGGAACAACCACTATTCTGGTAGATCCCAATCAGCGTGAAGTTATTTTAACCCGTCTTGCACAGGAGAATATGATACCAAGAGGGATACCTGGCTGGAAACTTTTTGATATATCAAAATGGACCGAGACTGATAAAGAGCTGAATGTTAAATATATGAGGGCATTGCGGGATGAAATTAAACGTCACATTGAATCATTAAAAAATATTGAAAAGGCTGACGTTGAAATAGCTATTACGGAAGATGAGCTTTTTACAGAAAAAGAAAATGCCTATACGGCTGCTGTTACAGTTTACCTTGCACCCGGGTATGATACTCTGTCTAAAAAAGAAATCAAAGGTATACAGTATTTAGTATCAAGAGCAGTTGGTACTAAATTAAAGCCGGAAAATGTATCTATAACAGATGAATATGGAAAAATAATCTCGGATTTTGATGACCAATTTGATAAGGCAAAAGAGGAATTTACCCTTCTTGAATATAGAAAAAAAATAGAAGAAAAAGCACGTGTCCAGATGTTAAAGGATATACGTCTGGGACTGGAAAAGATTTTTTCTTCTGATCGTATACAGATAGTAAGGCTTAACATGGATTTTAACTGGGATAAAATTCAGGAAGAACAGGAAGAATATACTCCTATTGAGATGGAAAAGGATAATCCACTAACGCCGTATTCTGAACGAAAGGTTAAAGATGCTTTGACTATTTCAAAAAAGAGTACTAAAGAACATTTTCAAGGACATGGTTGGAATCCGGAAGGTCCTGCTGGAACGGAAGGTAATAAACCACCAGGATATAAAGCAAGTGATGACCAATTTTCGCAATACGATAAAGAAGAAAATGTTGAAAATAATGCGATCAATAAAACTATTCGTAAAATAGAGAGAGATCCTTTTGACATTTCAGCAGTATCAGTTGCAATAGCTATTGATGGTTATCAGGATTTACCACGTCTCCCTGATGGCAGCTATGATCTTGATCCTGCTAAAAAACCTGTTCAGCTACCGTTGAGCGAGGATGAGCTACGGCAGGCTGAAAATATTGTAAAGAAAGCTATTAATTTTAATGCTGCACGTGGTGATCAGGTGGCTGTTGAAAATATTATGTTTGATAGAACAAAACAATGGGATATTGCTCGTGAGGAATTTAGGAAAAAAGAGCAGTTTAAACGCATGCTTTTGGCAGCGCTGGTTGGTATAATGGCGTTGTTTTTAGGCGTGATACTTTTCAGGGCTATATCCCGTGAACTTGCACGCAGACGCCGTATACGCGAGGAACAATTAGCATTAGAGCAGCAGCGTATGCGGGAAGCTGCCCTACGTGCTGCTGAAGAAGAAGGAATTGATGTTGAATTGTCATTAGAAGAAAAGGCAAGGTTAGAGTTGCAGCAGAATGCCGTTAATTTAGCCCGTGAACGACCGGATGATGTGGCGCAGCTGTTGAGGACATGGCTTGCAGAAGAATAATGTTGTTATTGGTTAATAGCCATAGGCCGATATACTAAAAAGCGTGTATTGACTTTTGAAAGAATGGGGTATATACTATAATCAGACAGATAGGTAATGATTTGGGAACAGTATATCGGCAAAATTCGGAGATAGAATATGTTACAGCAAAAGAAGTCACAGCTAACAGGCAGACAAAAGGCTGCGATATTTCTGGTGTCGTTAGGATCAGATGTATCATCTGAAATATTTAAGCACCTCAGAGAAGATGAAATAGAGCAGTTAACCTTTGAGATAGCACGTTTAGATAAAGTAGAGCCTGAAGATAGAGATAAAGTTTTAATGGAATTCCAGGAGCTTATGATGGCTCAGGAATTCATTGCTACAGGTGGAATTGATTATGCTCGCGAGGTTCTTGAGCGTGCGTTAGGAACTCAGAAAGCTATTGATATTGTTAATCGTTTGACTTCCTCATTGCAGGTTAGGCCTTTTGATTTTATACGCAGGACCGACCCAAGTCATCTCTTAAACTTTATTCAGGGTGAACATCCACAAACTATTGCTTTGATACTGGCATATTTGGATCCGCAAAAAGCTGCAACTATTTTATCTGGATTAAATCATCAAATTCAAGCAGATGTAGCGCGGCGGATAGCAACTATGGATAGAACTTCACCTGATGTTCTCCGTGAAGTTGAAAGAGTGCTGGAGCGAAAACTGTCTACATTAGCCAGCGAGGATTATACCTCTGCAGGTGGGATTGATTCAATAGTTGAGGTGTTGACTCATGTTGATCGTGGTACTGAAAAGATTATTATTGAGGCACTGGAAGAAGAGGATCCAGAATTAGCTGAAGAAATTAAAAAGAGGATGTTTGTATTTGAAGATATTGTTCTTCTTGATGATAGAGCAATTCAGAAAGTATTGCGTGAAGTTGATACTCAGGATCTGGCAAAAGCATTAAAAGGTGTGGATGCTGAAGTACAGGAAAAGATATTCAGAAATATGTCAAAGCGTGCTTCTGCTCTTCTAAGAGAAGATATGGACTTTATGGGTCCTATTAGATTACGTGATGTTGAAGAGGCTCAGCAAAAAATAGTCAATATAATAAGAAAATTAGAAGAAGCTGGCGATATTGTTGTAGCACGAGCTGGCGAGGAGGAACTCGTTGTCTAAGCTTGTATTTAAACCTGCTGAAATTCAAATTACTGCAACCCCCAAACAGATTGAATTGCCCGATAAATATCAGAAAAATATACTAACTGATGAAGAATATGCTGAATTTGAAGTAGATGAGCAAGGAAATCCCGTGGAAGTTTATCAGGGTCCATCTATTGAAGAGATGGAAGCAGAATTAGAGCGTTATAGACGTGAAACAGAAGAAGAAGTGCGTCGAATGCTTGATGAAGCTAAAGCCAGAGCTGCCCAAATTGAAGAGGATGGTAAAAAAGCGGCCTTCTTAGAGTTACAGCAGGCACGTGAACAGATAAAAATTGAAATGGAGCGCTTAAAGATTGAATCTGAGCGAGAAGTTGAGCGTGGCAAATTTGAAGCTGAAAAAATGATAAAAGAGGCAGAATTAAAGGTATCTGAGATAGAGCATGAAGCATATAAACGTGGTTATGACGCAGGAAGAGAAGAAGGATACAAAGAAGGGCAGGCTGAAGTAATGCGCCTTATTGACAGGCTGGGAACTATTGTATCTACTGCGGTTGATATTAGGGATGATATTATACGATCATCTGAAAAATTAATGACAGAGATGATCTTGATGATAGCACGCAAAGTCATCAAAGATGAGATAGTGGAAAGAAGAGAGGTTGTTATTAATAATATTAAAGAAGCATTGCAACGAGTCAAAGATAGGGATAGAATAGACATACGTGTTAACTTTGCTGACCTTGATATGACAACCGCTCATAAAGATGAATTAATCAAGATGATGGAATCGCTTAAAAAGGTAAATAT
>DAOLVF010000132.1:0-5284 GCA_035420565.1 Spirochaetota bacterium
CGATATAATAAAAAACGATGACGACAGGCTTTTCATTATTACACCGGAATGTTTTATTGTATTTACCGGCGATTCAATTGAAGATGAGAAGCCCTTTATACGCATTGGCAACAGTCTGTCATTAACGCCACGTATAATCCCTCTTATTGAAAATATTATTATAACTGATCTTATAACAGGCAACCCGGCACATGAGCAATTTAATATTGACCCGCGTTACCTTTCATCAAACCGCTATATTGGCAGTAAATTAATTGTAAAACGCTATCTTGAATATCAAAAACTTTTTGGGCTTGATCTTCATAATGCAACAATAGTTGACATTGAAGAAGATATACCGGAACTTTCAAAAGAACAGATTATCTCTGACCGTGAAACCTTTCTGGGTATCTTTTATACAGATAACAATTTTAAGATTCTTCATAATCAAAAGATTCTCTTTGATCTAAAGGAAATACATCAAAAATATCCCGGAGATGTACTGGTTCACAATAAATTGTCTGAAACTTCCAGTAGCATTCGCTTCTCGGGTTGTGGCTTTGCGATAGCTCCTGATAGCATTCTTTTCTATAAAAACAATACATTCAGTACCATAGAGTTCCCAGCTTCCTCCTACTACATATCATTTTCCAGTTTACAGATTGATCCTACAAACATTCGTGATACTGTCATTACCACTGCAAATACCATCCCATTAATTCCCCTTGTGAAATGGAAAAATGCACTTTCCGGTAGATTACGAATCTTTTATGACAACGAAGAAGAGGTTAAGCTTTTGAAAAAGCTCTTCAACAGATGTACAATCCATTTTACCAATACCAGAACGCTGGCATGCGACAATCCTGAGGGATTCAGTATAAAAAATATTGGCTCATCAAAAAATTTTATTATTACTATAAAAAATGTAAAACCTTCATCAAGGGATATCACCATTGTATACATCCATGATCCATCCGCATTACCCCTTGCGGTAGAAACACCTGCTGATCTCTATTTGATAGATTACGATCTCTATAAAAAAGGAGCGATGTTGCTTGCTACTACTTCACCTGCTGCAATTATCAGCCACCACGAAGCCATAATCCCTGTAAAAGATCATATCCATTGTACGCCCTCTCATCAGTATGATATTCGCTGCTATGATAATAAAGACAGGCTTTTAAACGATATGGTGGCTCACGTTGATAAAACAATAGCTGCCGTACTACAGGAAGGGGATATTGCTCAAATTGAAAAACTTCCATTTGATGAGCTATCGCCCATACAATTATGTAACATTATACAGATTCTTCGCGTTTTACTTCATAGCACTTCCAGCAGGGAAGAATATAAACACATTGAAAAGCTTTTGTATCGCTTGCAACACATGAAGAAATCAGATGCTATTAATTGTCGCTACAGCATCATGCTTTTTAACAACTATGCTTATACCGTATGCCAGCCACTACAACCAGAAACGACCTATCCCTTTGAACTAATTGAACATTTGCATGAGGAAACAATTCCCCGGACAGATCTACTTCCTGATATAGTAAATCGTATTATAAATGACCGTAAACGATTAAATGACCTTCTGGAGCTTTTTTACAAAAAGAATACCACTGTTGCAAAAGAAGCGCAAAGTATTGAAAAAGCTATCAACAAAAGAAAAAAAGAAACATCTGAAAAAAAATCTCTGGATATGTCATTTATAACAAAGGAAAAAATAAAACGCCGTTTGCAATGGATTAAGAAGGCTGCATCAGTATTGTTAATCTTTATAACTGCTTTAGCTGCCCTTTATGGAGTTTATTATTCATACACCGCCTATCAGAAAAAAATTGAATCGCAACGTCAAGCCCGTTATATCAAACACCTTACTCAAAAATATAATATCCATATTTCCGATAGGGATATTTTCTTCTATGCCAACGATGTTGCAGTAAAAAATGGCTATAGCAGGATTGATATTAAGAGCTTGAAAGAAAAAAATCCGCACTGGATATATCCCGGTAATAGATTTGTACTGCTTGATGGTGAAACAATTGTTGTAAAACCTGGCGACACCTTATGGGGTATCTCTGAAAAAAAATTATTATCATTATACATAACGTTTTATACCATTATCGATGAGTTGGAAAAAAAGATTGATCAAGGGATAAAAGACGAGGCTTTGCTCAAAAAAGCTTTTGATACAGCTACCAGTCAAAAGCAAAAAGAATACCTTAAAACCTTAATGCAGCGTATGAATACTATGACAGCAAATAATAAAAAATAATTTTTAAAACCTTTAATAACAATGGAAATAACAGATACTATTAACTATTATGTTGAGCCCGTTGAGATAGAAATTTATTTAAAAAAAGCAGGGAAGGTGCGAACTATCATCAAAGATATGTTTGTTGAGCTCATTGATGTTGAACCCCTTCCCAATGAAACCAGCAAAAAAATATTTGAATATTTTAAAAGCAATAATCAACCTATAGATTTAATTGAGATAACAAACCTTTTCCCTGAATTAATATCCATGGTATTTGAATCGTATTATCACAATATCAATCTCTACGAAAAATTGAGCCTGTACTTCAAAGCAGGTTTGAGTGGTAGCACTGACTCATGGCGTTTAGCACTTTACTTTACCGAGCTATTGATGAAATTTGAGCCTACTATCGCTTCATCCCAGTATATTGGTGACTTCCAAACATACAACCTCAATTATCTTATCCGTAAGCTTAACCAGCTTGGTGAAAAATTTTTACTGGAGGATGCAACAGTTTTGTATCTCATCAAACGCCGGAATAAAGCCTATGAAGGTAAACCCAGAGACAAAGAATTTGAAAAGCTGGTGGAACTATGGCAATTTAATGTTAAAGAGCACCCATTTTAAAAAGTAATTTGACATTTACATACTGATAGCTTATTTTTAGTAAAAGTACATCTTAAAAATCCCAACAGGTATTTATTTATGGAGCAACCCTTTTATATAGTATACGATAGGCTTTACACCACCAACTATATAACAGCATCAGTTGAAAAGTCTGAGCGTGTTCGTCAGATAATGAGCTCATTGGGGAAAACCTACCCTATCGTTAAACCTGATCCCTGCACCGACGAAGATATTTTACGATGCCATTCCGAGGGGTTGCTATTTATGGAAAAACAGGACCCCGAGCGCTATGAAATAGCAAAACTTTCGGCTGGTGGTGCTTTGAAAGCAGCAACCATGGCTATGGAAAATAAGCCCTGCTTTGCAGTAATACGTCCCCCCGGACATCATGCAAATCCTGATCATAACTGGGGTTTTTGTTATTTTAACAATATGGGTATTGCATTAAACCATCTCATCGCAAAGGGAATCATAACAAGGGCGATAGTTCTTGATATTGATTTGCATTTTGGCGATGGAACTGATACCATATTTAAATCAAATGCCAATGTTCCTGTTCTGAATATTCAAGCATCCAATCCGGTTGATTTCATCAATGAAACAAAATCCCGATTGGAAAGCTGTGACCATGCAGACATTTTAGGGATAAGTGCAGGTTTTGATCAATATATAAAAGATTGGGGCGCCAATCTTTCAACCCCGGATTACTTTACATTAGGGGAGATTTCTGGTTCTTTTGCCAAAAAGCGATGCAATGGGCACATATTTGCCATATTGGAAGGCGGATACTATATCCCTGATTTAGGCAAAAATGCTATTGCCCTTATAGAAGGAATACTAAAAGGTCTATACGATTAATACCAGGCTAACAATTTTATGCTTAATAAGATTATGATTCCTTTCTTCAAGATACTATTCTATAATGCAATAGTGACAGGTTCGGTATGTTTTGTTCTGCATTTACATCACATTGTACTGCCAATACAGTGTATCCTTTACATCCTTGCCATTACCATTATAAGCAGCATATATATAACCTATACTAAAGCCATCCCTTTGCAATTGTTGCTGCATACTATCAAAACGATAGTAGATACTAAGCATAAAACCTATAGTATATCGTTAAAAGAAACAGCAATAAAGCTATCCCATTTGCTGGAACAATTTAAAATGAAATCAGACGCTGTTATGAAAGAAAAAGATACAATTGTTCATGAGCTGACCGAATCAAAAAAACTGTTGGAAAAATATTCTACAAATCTGGAAGAAATGGTAGAACAGCGGACCGAAATATTAAAATGGCTATCCATAACCGATCCATTGACAGGGCTTTACAACCGTCGATATTTTATTGAGCAAATTGAACTGGAATTTAAACGGTCAAAACGTTATAGCAGAGACTTATCTCTCCTGATGTTAGATATTGATCATTTTAAGCTTGTTAATGATAATTACGGCCATCAGATTGGTGATATTGTGCTTAGAAAAATATCTTCAGTTATTATTAATCTGCTCCGTGATTCTGATTTAGCCTTTCGATACGGTGGAGAAGAATTTATGATAATATTACCGGAAACAAAATCTGAGGATGCCATTAATGTAGCCGAAAGGATGAAACAGGAAATAATGAATACACAGCACAACTATAGCTCAATCAATTTTACTGTTACAGCAAGCTTTGGGATTGTTTCCATCAAAGATATGATTGATAAATTTGAAACAATTGATGATATTATTAAAAAAGTGGATGATAATCTCTATAAGGCTAAAAATTCAGGCAGAAACACTATAATATACGAGTAATTAAAATGTATATGAATTCCTTTCCGCAGCAGCATATAACTCTAAGGGGAGCCCTTTCTTTTGTAATATATTTCTATAATGAGTAACTATCGCATCTAATTCTGAATCCTTCCTCAATGGTTCATGGTGAAATAAAAACAATGTTTTTACCTTTGCTTTTAAAGCTAAATTAATGACATGATGGGTAGTGCTGTGGCCCCACCCTGTTTTTTTTGGATATTCAGCAGGGATATACTGTGCATCAGAAACCAAAACATGAGCACCTTTAACAAAATCAACAAGTTGTTCATTCATCTGTTTTGCAAATGCAATAACCTCGGGATCATTATCTTTATAAACATTGTAATATGGTTCATTATCACCCAGATAAACAAATATTTTACCATTGCATACTACTTTATATCCATAACATGTAACAGGATGATTTAAAAGATGTGTGTAAACGTTAAAATTTCCAACAGTAAATTGATTATTTTTTATTTCATAAAAATGTAATGTTGCCCGCAACTCTTCAGTACGTACAGGGAAATAACTGTATTGCATCTGTCCTTTTATGATATCTTCTAAACTTTTTTCAAATGTTCCGGGACCATATACATTGACAGTATTGCCAGG
>DAOLVF010000133.1:0-5238 GCA_035420565.1 Spirochaetota bacterium
CAAAAACATAAGAGGAATATTGCAGTCATTATTGCGTCAAAGCCTCTTTCATACTGGATTGATGTTTTTTCAGCGCTTGATGCATGTGTTGAACCCGTACAAACTCTTGATGAAGCAATTAACAATCCACCGCTATATGATCGTGATATGATTGTCAATGTTACAACCATGAATGGAAAAAAACTTAAACAGATAGCAAATCCCATTAAATTTTCTTCAGACACATATATTGCACAGTATGCCGGCGTTTCGTTAGGCTACAATAATGATGAAATTTTACACGCTATAGGCTATAATGAAAATGAGATACAACAACTCTATGACAACAAAACAATAACAAAAAAGTAAGGTTTTAGTATACAACAATGAAAACCCACAAAACCTTTACCATCATAACATTTGGTTGCCAGATGAACAAAAGTGATTCTGAACTTATGGAACTATCGCTTTTAAAATCAGGCTTTCATAAAAGTGACAGTTACCATAGTGATATATTTATCTTCAATACCTGTTCGGTACGCAAGCATGCAGAAGACAGGGCGATAGCTCATATAACCGAAACACGCAGCAAATATAAAGATGCCATTATTGCAGTAGCGGGTTGCATGGCACAACGTATCGCTCATGAACTTATAACAGAGTTTGGTGTAAACCTGGTGGTGGGACCTTATCAATCACCAGATATGGGGAACATCATCTCCCGCTATCTTTACAACAGTGCTATAAATAAGTATATTTCACAAAATGCAGATGATTTTGCATCACGCCTTGATAATGAACTGGCGCATCATAGTGATGAGCTGCCATGGCATAAATGGGTTACTATCTCACATGGATGTGAAAATTATTGTGCGTATTGTATTGTTCCCTATGTGCGGGGTAAGCTTATTTCATTCCCATCACAACAGATTATTGATTACTGTACGGTATTAATTGACAATGGCATCAGGGAGATTACCCTTTTAGGACAGAATGTCAATCAATATGGGCAGGACTCGGGCGATATTCCATTTTACAAACTTCTTGATAAAGTAGCTTCACTCCGTGGACTATACAAGCTTAATTTCATCACCTCACATCCTAAAGATTTTAATGACAACATTTTGCATGTGATGAACAACAACCCTGTTATTGCACGAAGTATTCATCTTCCATTGCAAAGTGGTTCGGATGCAATATTGCAGGCAATGAACCGGCAGTACACTATGAAACAGTACTTTACAACTATTGATGCCATTCATACTATTGTACCGCACTGTTCTGTTTCAACTGATTTGATTGTGGGATTCCCCGGTGAAACCGATAAAGATTTTGAAATGACACTGAATGCCGTGAAAACAATGCAATTTGATGAAGCCTTTACCTATAAATATTCTCCCCGTGAAGGCACCAGAGCATATTTACAGCCCGATACTATCCCTGACAATGAAAAGCAGAGGCGTCTTGACATTCTCATTACAACAGTGCGCGAGGTTTCACTAAAACAGTTACACAATCATATTAACTCAACAACCGATATGATTGTTGAGCGAATCAGCAAAAAATCGGACAGTGAGGTAATGGGAAAAACTATCTGCAACCACCCTATTATCATCAAGGGCACCATGGATGACATCGGGAAAAAATATACAGTAACTATCGTATCATTAAAGGGTTCAACGCTGTATGGCGAGCGTACTGCGTAACATTATCATTGTATTGTTGTGCACAGTAACTGTTGCTGCTTCAGAACAATCTGATTATGAAGCCATACAAAAAGCGTTTTCAAGCAACGCCGCATACGCTGATGAGCTTGTAAAAAAATTTTTTACCCATTACCCTGAAAGCAAGTATATACCTGATATACGTATGCTGGTGGCTGCATCAAAAAAATCTGTTAATGCCAGTGTAGCCGACTACCAAAAAATTATTCAGCTCTATCGTTACTATAACAAACGCGATGAGGCTTTCTTTTCATTGTGTCAGCTCTACTATGTTAAGAGCGATTGGATAAATTTGCTTTCAACAAGCAACCGTGCAATTGCTGAATGTTCCACCAGCAACTATCTCCCGGTTTTTTATCAGTTCAGGGCGATAGCTCATTTTAATTACAGTAACTACGAAAATGGATTATCCGACTGTGAAACAATAGCTGAACATACTCATGAAATAAATGCTCTGGGATACGGATTATTTTTAAAAACAGAAATGGAAAAGAACATCACAGGGTATTCCAGAAAATATATACAGGGCATTACAGAAATTTTACACGGCTATGATAGTACTGCAATTTACCCTTCAGTGGTGTTGCGATTGGGGCAGTACTATGAACAGCATAAAATGTATAACCACGCATGGTCAGCCTATCAGTATATTATCAACAATTATCCAAAAGCTCCTGAAGCCGTGACTGCGGCGCTTTATGCTGAACATATAAAGAGATATAATCCTGTTAGTGTACAGTTTATGCCCGATGAATCAATCATTGCTGATAGCACATCCATTGATATAGCACCGGATGTAAATATACCCGATAGCAACAATCATACCGTTCACTATGCAATCAACATTGGACCATTGTATAACCTTGCAAAAGCGAAGGAACTTCAGAAATTGATTTTAAAAATTGTTATGCCTGTACACATAGCACGAAAAACACAATCATTTGAAATATATGCTGGACATTTCAGCACCTTTGATGAATGCATGAATGTAAAAATACAGCTTGCTGAAGAACTGGGTATTAATGGCTTTATAATTGAAATGGTCAATCAGGATGGGAAAAACTATATCTATGGGCAATGATAATGACAAAGAACTTACACCAATGATGCGACAGTATCTTGCTATTAAACAAAACTTTAACGATGATATACTGTTTTTTAGATTGGGCGATTTTTATGAAATGTTTTTTGATGATGCAAAAATTGCATCAAAGATACTGGATATTGCGCTCACTTCGCGGCAGAACGATATTCCCATGTGTGGGGTGCCATATCATGCTGCGGATAGCTACATTGCCCGTCTTATAAAAGCAGGATATAAGGTTGCCATTTGCGAACAAATGGAACCGCCTTCATCAAGCACCATTGTTAAACGTGAGGTTATACGAGTAGTTACGCCAGGTACTGTTGTTGAAAGCAACCTCATCACTTCGGATGAAAATAATTTTTTAGGTTCGATAGTTATTGTCAATAATACTGTGTGCGCTGGATTTGTGGATGTCTCAACCGGAGACTTTTTCATAACAACCGCTGATTATAGCAATGAATTTATTTGCACCGAGATAACCCGTTTTTATCCGAAAGAGATGCTGCTGTATGCACCACAGCAGCAGATGAACTATTTAAAAGAATTGCTGAAACAGCAGGATATTACATTAGCTTCTATCAATGAATGGTATTATGATACTGAATACCTGACCAACATCATAACCGACATATATCGACTAACTAATATCAAAGGATTAAACCTTGGCACCATAGAGATTTTGACTGTTGGTTCGCTTTTACATTATTTAAAGGATACGCATAAAAGCGCTCTGTCCCACCTTAAATTTCCAAAGAATCTAAGCCGCAGTGATTTTATGGTGCTTGACCATCAGACTATCAATAATTTAGAGATACTAAAAAGTCAGGATGGTTCAAGATTGCATTCACTTTTTGGTGTGCTTAATTACACACAAACAGCAATGGGAAAACGCGCGTTAGAACGTGCGCTGCTCTATCCATTACTTGATAAAAAAGCTATCGAAAGCCGCTATGATATTATTTCATATTTTATAAACAACATACACCTTTTAAAAGAAATCCAGGATGTTCTTTCATCAATTCATGACATGGAACGTCTGCTATCGCGTTTTACTTTAAAAAAATATTATAACCGCGATTTCATTGCTTTACAGCAATCCATCGAGGCAGCAATATCAATCTATACTATTATCGGGCAACACCCTGATGCATTGTTTAATATGCTTGGCAGCATAAGCCCCCATGTACAGGAACTATCGGCCACCATTAAAAATACTATCGTTGATAATCCTCCCCTTTCTTCCGAGCATGGCAGGGTTATTAAAGAAGGGGTTAACGCAGAACTGGACAGATTATATGCGTTAAAAATTGACGCAAAGAAGTGGCTATTGCAATACCAGGAAGATGAAAAAAAACGTCTTGATATCTCAACACTGAAAGTACGCTATAATAAGGTCATTGGCTATTTTATTGAAGTAAGCAAGGGGCAAACATCAAAAGTCCCCGATGATTATTTCAGAAAGCAAACGCTTATCAACGCCGAACGATATACAACGCAAACCCTGCAGAAGTTTGAAACAGATGTTTTGCAGTCAACTGATAGCATACTGAACATTGAAAATGATATAGTAAACTCTTTAACTAACCGTATTGTTGAACTGAAAAATCATATTCAGGACTTAGCGTATAACATTGGAATAGTAGATTTGTTTTGTTCATTGGCACAGGCTGCATATCACAATAACTATACACGCCCAGCATTAAATGACGAAGGAATTATTGCTATTATAAATGGAAGGCATCCGGTTGTAGAAAAGTTTTACATAAAAGAACCATTTGTGCCCAATGACATTTTTCTGGATAACACCGACAATGTTATTGCTATTATAACAGGACCCAACATGTCGGGTAAATCCACTTATATCCGCATGGCGGCCATCATTCAGCTTATGGCACAGATTGGTTCGTTTATTCCAGCACAATCCGGAAATTGCTGCATAACTGACCGCATTTTTACCCGCATTGGCGCATCGGATAATATTTCGCGAGGTGAATCAACATTTTTAGTAGAGATGAATGAAACCGCTATTATTCTTAACAACGCTACCGATAAAAGTTTGATCATTATGGATGAGATAGGACGTGGAACAAGCACGTACGATGGCATGGCGATTGCGTGGGCGGTTGTGGAATATATTGCAAATTATATAAAAGCAAAAACACTATTTGCAACTCACTATCATGAACTCACAACGATTAAAAAAAAGGGAATTGTAAACTATACCGTCATGGTTAAAGAATCCATCAATGAGGTGCAGTTTTTGCATAAGCTGATACCGGGTGCTGCTGATAAATCGTATGGCATTCATGTAGCTAAACTTGCAGGTATACCAAAAACAGTAACCATAAAAGCTGACAAAATTTTAGATAAATTAGAGAAATCATCACGGGTTGAATTATTAGCAAAAATGCCTGATAATGAAGATCAGCTTGAGATATTTCAGGCAAC
>DAOLVF010000134.1:0-5223 GCA_035420565.1 Spirochaetota bacterium
GGCAATGCGCTTAAATTTTATGCTTCGGTACGTCTTGATATACGCAGGATTGATACTATTAAGGTTGGCGAGGATGCGGTTGGTAACCGGGTGCGCGTCAAGGTTGTGAAGAATAAGGTGTCGCCACCGTTCCGTCAGGCCGAGTTTGATATCATGTATGACAGCGGTATTTCGCGTACGGCGGGTATACTTGATTTAGGCGTTAAGTATAATATTATTCAGAAGGCTGGCACATGGTATTCGTATAAGGATGAGCGCATAGGACAGGGACGGGAAAATGCAAAAAGTTATTTAGATCAGCATCCTGATAGTGCAAAAGAGATAGAAGAAAAGATTAAACAGCAGGCAGGGCTGACTGCACAAGAAGAAGTGAAAGCATGAAGTAATGGTATGCCTCGAAAAAGTCTTAAAGATATACAATCACAGCCGGATGACCGGAACCTGCCCATCAATAAGGTTGGTGTTAAGGATATCACCTACCCGGTAGTTGTGATGGACAGAGCCGATGGATTGCAGCATACGGTTGCGCGTATAAACATGTATGTTGATTTACCCGAGCATTTCCGTGGAACGCACATGTCACGTTTTGTTGAGGTACTGAACCGCTATCAGGGCGGTATAAGCACCAAAAATGTGCGGAACATCCTTGATGATTTAAAAGGCGAGCTTAATGCAAAAACTGCGCATGTAACTATTGAATTCCCCTATTTTATAGTAAAGGCTGCTCCTGTCAGTGGTGAAAAATCAATGATGGATTATCTTTGTATTTTGCAGGGTGATTCATCGGTTGACTATTATACGCTGCAGGTGAAAGTGCCATTATTATCAGTTTGTCCATGTTCTAAAGAGATAAGCCGCTATGGGGCGCACAATCAACGCAACGTTGTCTGTGTAACTGTCAGGGCAAAAGAAATTTTATGGATAGAAGAACTTATAGAGATTGTTGAACACTGTGGCTCCAGTGAAATATATGCATTGCTTAAGCGCGAGGATGAAAAGTACATCACCGAGCGTTCATACGAAAATCCCGTATTTGTTGAGGATATTGTCAGGAATGTAGCTATTAAACTGTTAGCTCATCCAAAGGTTTTGTGGTTTCAGGTAGAAACAGAAAGCATGGAATCAATACATAACCACTCGGCATATGCTCAGATTGAGATTGACAAACAAAAAAAAGGGCAGCGTTAATATTGCGGTATGTCAAGGTCTGTATCGTACAGTTTTCGCGGCAGTATTAAAAAAAGCATAAGCATGGTGATACTGAGTATTACCAGTATGGTCATGCCAACAATAATGATCATCTGATTTTTCAGTTCATTTATGTGTTTTAATGATACTCCGAGCCTGAATGCTCCAAAATGCTCTCCCTTGACAAACACAGGGGATGATATATCCCACATAACTTCACCCGTATCACGAGTATAGAGCTGTTTTAATGTACCAGGACCAATGAAACGGGATGCTTTAAGTCCTACCCTATCGTTAAAGATGCGCTTAGAACGGCTGTATTTAAGGTTGTGATCAGGGTCGGAGGTTTCAGGTTTTGCATATTTGCTGTTGTGTGTGGGAAGATATCCATTGATATCAACGAGTACAGCAAATTCAAGGTCTTTATCTTTTAAAAATTCATCTTCAATTTTTTGAATATATTTGTCAAAGACAGCATCATATTGAGTTCGGAATTTCTGAGGATTGCTTCCTTGAATGGGAACATAATTGCGGTCAAATACCTGCTGTTTGGTAAGAAGACGGGTGTCAATCATCATATCAATGATTTCACTCATAACACGCCCGCCAACCAGTGCTTCAATGCGGCATTTTTCAAAGAGCTGCTTTTCAAAATTGGCAAAGGTACGTGAGATAATAAAATATGCTCCAATGCATAGTAAAAGGCACAGGCTTAAAATAATAAGAATCTTATTTTTTAGTGTCATAGATGTTCCCCTGTAATAAAAGGTTACGGCATTACATTAATTCATAGAGATTGTACAGGTACATGAATTGCAATGTCAATTATTTTATACTATTTTATAATTATTGTCATTGGTAACAGTAATAATATCCAGGGCGATAGTTACCGGTGATAGCCTCACACCCGGCCTCCTCTCAAAAAAAGGATAGGGGGAGTTGCAAATGGGTGCACAATGCAAGATGAAAAATGTGAAAGATGAAAATAGCTGGCGAATGCAGTGCCTGTGATAATTGCATCAACAATGTCATTTTGGTGCAAAGACGATAGTTATTCTGAGTGATAGCGAAAAATCCCCTTTTGACAGTTATCTAATAGCAAGCTACCAGCTAAATGGCTCTGAGTATACAAAGGGGAGCTTTTGACGCGGCTGAATTGCAAATCGAAAATACACATTTTCAGCAAGCTCAGGGTTATACCAGCGTGTTGTATAGAGCGCATTACCCTCTTTTGTTATGGTGCCGGTAAACAACACGGCGATGTCGTAGCCGGTGTCATCAACGGTGATGCCATTTTTTATAAACGGATGAAACTGTATGCCATCGGTGCTGTATTCAATGCTTACCAGCGATTGGTGAAATTCCATATAGTCTGGAGGCAGATCGCTCCAGGTAAATTCAACATAGGTTTCATCTATGCCGGGGTTGCACACATATACCGGTTTGCTCAATGCTTCCCGACGGATGGTGGTGGGCATGGGATATTTTTTATAAAATGAGGCAAGCTTTAACACATAGCAATTAGTCCAGGAACTATCGGACATACTATTTTGTGCGATAGTTACTGACAATTGGGCATACTGTTTTGCTAGATATGGTTGTGTTGAGGGGCCATACAGCGTATGACCTCCTTCGTAACGCTGTTTGGCGTATTCCTCGGGTGTGGTGCAGTAACCTGTGTATCCATTTGCACAGCTAATGACGATTGGAGTAACAATTCCGGTATGAGGCGATGCAGTAAGTGCGGCATTAGCAATGCGTTTTCCTGATTCACAGGTTACCTCAAAAGGAACAGGAAGCAATAAAAGCTGATTGATTGCAATTGACTGAAACGTCAGTATATGAGGAAAATCATCGCCGGGGAGTATCAGTGGTTGCAAAGGACCAGCAGCAATGCGTTTATTTTTTTGGCAACCGCAGGTAAAAATAAAACGGCGCGATCCTTCCATAAAAAAAGGAGTACTGCTGATAATGGGAGTAGGACCACCATCGGAAGCTCCTGCCAGGAGTGTATTGCCTACCTTGGGAGGGATGCATAGTGTAGCACCATCAACGGTAGGATGTGCATACACATCAATAAATTGTATAACGCTTTTGCTATCAACATGAGAGGAAAGTTTAGCCGATAGCTCATTAAAAAGTTCAATAGCATGGTGCCCTATTTGAATACCTATCCGACGGGCTTCCTGAAAGCCCTGTTTGCCCTTCATTATGTTAGGAGCATTGTCGGCATGAGTACCATTGACCACTGCATGGATGAAGGTTGTGGCACCGTTACGCTGCATCTCCAATTCCAGTTCCCGCTCAATGTAGGCAAAGACATCAGCACTGTATAGGTCATTGCTATCAGGAACGGCTGTCCCATGTATGGAAAAGATGCTCAACGCTGCAATGGGATGGATTGATCTATTTTCAACTGTATCAATTCGGATCATAGACAGTATGGGATTTACCGCTTTCAAAGGATTGCTGGAGTTTGCATTGGCATTTGCGGTATATGCAGTAATGCTTCGGTTGCGGGTAAATCCATATAATGTTTTTTCTCCATAGGCAATCATGCCTGGCTTACGATTGTTATAGGCTTCAATGATTGCTTGTGCAATCTGATTGCATAAAAAATTAAAATAATCTTCGTCAAAACCAGAAGCGTTTGACGCAAATCGGTTGTAAAAATTGCTTTCAAAATAATTACCAGGTCCGGAGTGCGTATGATTGCCTGCTATTACAATGCCGTTATAGGCAACATCTGTTGTTGAAGCTACAAGCTCTGCTACCCTTTGTTGTACCAAACTTGAGCCTGACAGCAAATCGCATTGTACAAGTGCAATAGCATTATGCAATGGTGACTTCAAATAGATTACCCGTGCGTAGAGACGCGTCCTGAAACCTTTAGCAAAGTTTGCATTAGAAGAATATCCTGCCAGGGGTTTACCAGGCGGAGGGGTTATATCTGCTTTGCTTGCACCGGCAAGGAAGGAGTTTGATAATTCATAATGTGCCGGGGAATAGTGTATGGTTATCTTTGTGCTTGTACTGCATTGAATTAAAGCGCTCGAAGATATGAACAGAATGATTATTGCAATGAACTTTTTTAATGGTTGCATAATTGCCTCTTAAAAATGAGCGGTTGCTCATTATGACTAATAAACTATAGCGCTAAAAGAAGTCAACTATAATCAATAGTTGTCTTGATAGAATATGGAATGTACTTACAATTTTTTCTTGCATTTTTTTGCCAGGCAAACTATCGTAAATGAAAAAGTATACTATGGAAGGAGGATATCATGTATTTTGAAACTACAACTTGTGTATCGCATAATCATTTACATTGTATTGCAAGGTTGGCTGACCAGTATGATATGTCCATACGTTCATTTATTGTGTATATGATAATCTATGCTGCTAAAAAAGAAAAAGCTCCATCAAAGGCATTTAAAAGCATTTCGTATCGAGATAGAAAAAAGGACAATCCATGGAAACGCCTCCATCTATATCTACAGTATGGCGAATATGAATATTTACTTGATGTAAAGAAGGTCTGGAAGATGAGCGTAGCTAAGGTTATTGAGTTTTGCATGGAAAATGTATTGGATGAGTTTTTAGCTTTTTTAAATGAAATTGATCAAGAAGTAAAAAGAGGAAATACCGATAACTATCTGAGATATGAAATAAATCGTAGCTATATGTTTGATTTTTGCATTGATAATGGGGTGCATTGCTGCCGATTTTACTGGGGATTGCCGATGAAGTACGCCAGAGCAAAATAAAACATCAATACGCTCACAAAAAGCACATGCCGCTAACCGTTGCTGTAACATCGGGAGGCTCGTCTCTTCCTATCGTAGTTTATTATTCCTGTAGCACAGGGGATTTGGCGTTTACACTACAAAAAGGCATACACGCCAAAAATTACGCACACCTTAATTTTCTTGTTTCTTTATCACCACCTGCACTTTGCCTTTAAGAAGGCTTTCAAATTTTTTTGCATCG
The DNA here is from genome assembly GCA_035420565.1 of Spirochaetota bacterium. Classification (GTDB taxonomy): domain Bacteria; phylum Spirochaetota; class UBA4802; order UBA4802; family UB4802; genus UBA4802. The sequence continues at coordinate 5,179 of DAOLVF010000134.1, forward strand.
GCGATAGTTCCAACTATCGAGCCATAGTGCATGGGAATTGCAACT
>DAOLVF010000135.1:0-5175 GCA_035420565.1 Spirochaetota bacterium
GGCTATGGCTAAAATACTAATAGTAGATGATGCAAAATTTATGAGAACCCTTGTCAAAGATGCGTTGGTCCCAAGAGGGCATGAAATTATTGGTGAGGCTGAAAATGGTGTTGAAGCTGTTCAGCTTTATAAAAAATTACGGCCTGATCTGGTTACCATGGATATTACAATGCGTGAAAAAGATGGTATTGAAGCAGCTGAGGAAATTTTACTGTTTGATCCCAATGCACGTATTATAATGGTAACCGCTTTGGGTCAGGAAAATTTATTAACCAGAGCAATAAAAATTGGAGTTAAAGATTTTGTAGTTAAACCATTCCCTCCCGAAAGACTTCAAAAAGCCGCAGATAAGGCATTAGCATAAATACATCGTAGAATGAATTAAGGAATTATTGCAAACTTGTATTATTTAAATAATAAAAATTAATTATCGTTGCATAAATAAAAAGATTGTCATTAATAGTCTTTTTTTTATAATTAAAAAAACTATTTGTAATTGTGGTTAAATCATGGTTTCATCACAGGAAATTGAAGCGCAATGTATTTTGCATATAAATAATTTTGAAGGTCCACTGGATTTACTATGGGAGCTTATTAAAAAGTCTAAAATAGAAATAACGCAGGTTTCCATAGCTGAAATTACTGATCAGTATTGTAACTATCTGTCCCTTATGGAGAAGATAAATATTCCAATTGCTATGGATTTTATTGTTATGGCAAGCGAGCTTATTTACTACAAATCAAAAGCACTATTACCTGGTGCTGATATTGGAGATGAATTTTTTGTTCCACCTTTGCCCCCTGAATTAATACAAAAATTACTTGAATTTAAGAAATATCAGCTTGCTTCAAAGAATTTGATTTCATTACATGCAATGCAATCAGATGTGTTTACAAGGCAACCCAATCTGGTTAACAATGATGAAGTTGTATATTTAGAAGTTAACCTTTTTGATCTTCTCAATGCCTTTGTTGATGTCCTTGAATCTGAAAAAGAGGTTGAGAGCCAGAGTATAGTATTTGATGAAATTCTTGTTAGTGATCGTATTATACTACTTATAAGCATGCTGCAGGATAAAGAGCAGATTGAGTTTAATGAGCTATTTCCACAAAAACCTGGCAGGATGGAAGTGGTAGTTACGTTGCTGGCGGTATTGGAAATGATCCGTATTGGTGCAATAGCAGTATTACAAAATGTACAATTTGGCAATATGTATATTTTTAAAAAATCGTTGGAAAAAGCTGAATTAATATATTGAGGTAACATCGACATAGGAAATAATTATGAATGATGATAGCGTCCAGGAAAATGAAAATTTAGAAAAGGTAGATGGAGCTGATGAAATTAATTCTCAGGACGAATTATCTGAAGAGATGTCAGAGGGGAATGATATTTTTGGTATTATTGAAGCTATTCTTTTTATCTCTTCTGAACCAGTACCGCTCAATTTTTTTACAAAGCAAATAGGAATAGATGCAACACAGGCAAAAATAATTATTGATTCGCTCATTGATGAATATGAAGACAGAGATAGAGGAATTAAGCTTGTTGAAATATCTGGCGGATATCAGTTTGTTACAAATCCTAAATTTGCTGCTGCCGTACGGCAGGCTATGGGGTATAAGAAGAAAGAAACATTATCAAAAGGGATGCTTGAAACATTAGCTATCATTGCCTATAAACAGCCAATTATGCTTGCAGAAATTGAGGAATTGCGTGGAGTATCTTCCCGAATGATGCTGGCAGCTCTGATGCGAAAGAATCTCATCAGACCGGTTGGAAGAAAAGATATTCCGGGACGACCTTTATTATATGGTACTACTGATGAGTTTTTGAAATATTTTGGATTGAATAAATTGTCAGATTTACCAAAATTATCCGAGATAAAAGAATATAATTTTGAAGAGGAGTGAAATGGAGAATAGTAATTTTGAAAATACTGTTGTTGAAACAATTTCTCAATATGTTGATACGTATATAAAAGAATTAAAGGATGTTGTTCAAGATGGGGAACAGGGCATATTTGCTGTAAAAGCAAAGATGATTTCGAATCTTAAGCAACATGCCAGGCCACCATTAACTATAGAATTAGTTGAAAAAATAGCAACTGAAATTTTTTCACTGGCAGTATCAATTGTAAAGCCTATCACGGTGGCTTATTTAGGACCCATAGGAACGTTTACCCACATTGCACTTCTGGAAATCTTTGGAGATGCTATTGAAGCAATGGCTCATAGAACTATCTCTGATGTTTTTGATGAGGTTGAAACAGGCAGAGCAACATTTGGTGTTGTTCCAATTGAGAATACTACTGAAGGTGCAGTGACCTATACCATGGATGAATTTCTTGAAACAGATTTAAATATTGTTTCTGAAAAATATTTGCGTATCACCTATAGCTTGCTGTCAGTATGTGACAACATCGATAAGATTAAAAAGATTTATTCCCATCCTCAATCACTGGCTCAATGTAAAAACTGGCTTAAAGCAAATGTACCCAATGTAGAAATAATTCAGCTAAATTCAACGGCAAAAGCTGCTGAAACAGCTTCATGGGATAAATATTCGGCAGCTATCGCTTCAACTATTTCTGCCAAAATTTATAATCTGAATATTATTGCTGATGGGATTGAAGATTCACGACAAAACTTTACCCGCTTTTTAGTTTTAGGTAAACATGCCAATCCACCTTCAAAAAATGATAAGACATCGATAGTATGTGCAGTTAAAGATCAGCCTGGAGCTCTGTATAAACTGTTAAAGCCATTCAGCGATCATGGTATAAATATGACAATGATTGAATCGCGTCCTGATAAACGAAAAATGTGGGCATATAATTTTTTTATAGATTTTATGGGACATAAAACAGATCCGGTGGTACAGGAAGCGTTAGAAAATATGAAACAGGAAACAATATTTTTGAAGATATTAGGATCATATGAGGCTGAGAAGCATGAATAAAATATTTTTTGTTAATGGAGGAGATGGTATATGATTATTGTATTAAAACCTAATATAACACAAGATGAAATTGATCATATTGTTGGGAAGATAACATCGCTAAATTTACAGCCACATGTTTCAAAAGGACAATACCGTACTATTATTACTGTTATTGGTGATGAGGATATCATTCGCGAACAACCGCTTGAAGCAATTTCAGGGGTTGAGTCAGTAAAACCTATATTAAAGCCATATAAGTTAGCAAGTAAAGAGACTCATCCTGATAGAACTATGGTACGGGTTGGTGATGTTGTCATAGGTGGTGATAAATTAGTTTTAGTAGCCGGGCCATGCGCTGTTGAAGGTGAGAAAGAAATAATTGAGCATGCAAAGATGGTAAAAAAGGCAGGAGCATCCCTGCTCAGGGCTGGTGCATACAAGCCCCGTTCTTCTCCCTATACATTTCAGGGTTTTGGAGCGTTAGGTTTGAAATATTTAGCACGAGCAAAAGAAGAAACGGGATTACCGATAATTACCGAAGTGATGGATCCACGGGATGTGGGATTAATAGCTGAGTGTGCCGATGTATTGCAGGTGGGGACACGAAATATGCAGAATTTTAATTTATTAAAGGAGTTGGGTAAAATCGATAAGCCTATTCTTTTAAAGCGTGGTATGAGTGCCACTATTAATGAATTTTTGATGTCGGCAGAATATATTCTTTCACAGGGGAATAAGCAGGTTATTTTATGTCCACGGGGTATTCGTACTTTTGAGGATGTTACACGCAATACTCTTGATGCCGGAGCTGTGCCTGTGCTCAAAGATTTTTCGCATCTTCCTGTTATATGTGATCCAAGCCATGCAATGGGACTTAAAGATTATGTTGTAGCTGCAGCTTTAGCATATGTTGCAGCAGGTGCTGATGGAATAATGGTGGAAGCGCACCCCAATCCGGAAGAAGCAATGTCTGATGGACAGCAAACAATTAATTATGAACAACTGGTTGAATTAAAGAAAAAACTTGTTAGTGTTGCACAGGCTTTGGGAAGAGGTATGTATTGATGTTTAATACAGTTGCAATAATTGGCCTGGGACTGATTGGAGGATCTATCGCCAGGATGCTCAAGAAAAAAAATTATGAAATTGTTATTAGAGCATATGGCAGGAATCCTGAGCTATTGCAGGGTGCTAAAGAAGAAGGTGTTGTTGATGATATTGGCTCTATAAATAAAATAGATTGTAGTGACGTGGATTTATTTATTGTTGCAACACCGGTGCTTTCATCTATTGATTTAATTCATTCATTGTTGAGCAGTGATGATTTAAAAAATGAAGCCCTAATAATAGATGCAGGAAGTGTGAAGCAATCTATTATTGATTCAATTATTACACATGATAGGGCATGCCAGTTTATTGGATGCCATCCCATGGCTGGTTCTGAAAAATCCGGGTACCAATACAGCTCCCATTCCCTGCTTGGCAATGCATGGGTTATCATAACACCTCATGATAAAAATAAAGAAAGTGATATAAAAAAAATTGAAACATTCTGGAAGATGTTAGAATGTAACACTATCATTATTGATGCACAACTGCACGATGCAAGAGTTGCCTATTCAAGTCATCTGCCTCATATTGCCTCCACTGCATTAGTTGATAGTTTTGATAGCATTGCAAACAATACATATAGTACCATAGAGCCATTTATTGGCAAAGGGTTTAGAGATATGACAAGATTAGCTGGCGGCAAACCTGATATGTGGGCAGATATTGTTTTGCTCAATCATGGTAATATTGTGAATGCACTTGATTCATATATCAATTCACTCTTGCATATAAAAAGCATAATGCAACAGGCTGCACAAACCAATGATAGAACGTTGCTGTATAGGTATTTTGCTACTATCCGCCAAAAATGGGAAAAATATAATGACTAAAAATAAAAATATAGTTATTGCTATAGATGGGCCTGCTGGATCGGGTAAGAGCTCTGTTGCGCGGGAAGTAGCTAAACGAATGGGATTGCAGTATATTGATTCAGGAGCTCTGTATAGAGCTATAACATTATATGTACTGGAAAAATCGGGTGAATCATTCACACCTGAAGATGTGTGCAGTCACCTCAATGCTATACATCTTGAACAGGTGTTTAATGCTGATGGAAGTTGTACAACTATCTGTAATGGGATAGATGTTAGTGAAAAAATTCGCAGTGAAACTATAGCATC
>DAOLVF010000136.1:0-5145 GCA_035420565.1 Spirochaetota bacterium
TTATGGCTGATAGATGGTATATAACACAACAAACATTTCCCGAGTTGCTTAACAGGAATGTAATAAAATATGGCACCAGAAGGGCACAATGGTGGAAAAGAGGGGATACTACACATTCAATAAACTATGCTGAGCTTGGATTTATTGTTAAACAGTTAACCGCCGGACTCATGAGTTTAGGAATACAGAAAGGTGATCGCGTTGCTATAGCATCGCATACTGCACCTCAGTGGATGTGGGCAGATTACTCAATACTATGTGCTGGCGGTATCACTGTATGTATCTATCCAACGCTTTCTGCAAAAGAGATGAGCTTTATCATCAATGATTCTGGATCAAAAATTTTATATGTACAGGATGAAGAAATTCTTCAAAGAGCCCTGAGTGTAGCTGATGAAATGCCAACACTGCAAAAATGTATTATTATGAAAGATGATTATAAGGGTTCTGACTCTCGTGTTCTTACTCTGCCTCAGGTAAGAGAATTGGGTATACAGCTATTAGCAAAAGATAAATTAGCGTATGAAAGTAGATGGCGTTCAGTTGATATACTTGATCCCATGACTATTGTGTATACATCGGGAACTACTGGGAGGCAGAAAGGGGTAGTCCATACTCATTTCAGCATTAATGCAGCATGTTGCCGGGATTTGCGTATTGTCCCGGAATATCGAGAGGATGATATTATGCTTTCATTTTTGCCTCTTGCACACACCTATGAACGTGAATGTGGTCATGGCACTGCCATGATGGCTGCGGTTACCATTGCATACTCTTCACCAATGACATTGATTGAAGATTTGAAGGTGTTTAAACCCACGGTTTTTATGTCTGTACCAAGAATATATGAACGTGTTTTTATGGCTATGCGCGATATGGCATCTAAATCTCCTGTTACTAAAAAAATCTTTGAGTTTGCAATAAAAACTGGTTTGCAACTTACTGAAGCAAGGTCTGATGAAAATGGATTTGTAGATATGTCCGAAGGTATTAATTTTACTGAAGGCGTAGGCAAATGGCTGGCATTCAAATATAAACTGGTGGATAAAATTATTTTTAGCAAAGTTAGAGAAACACTGGGTGGACGTTTCAGGTTTGCTTTTTCTGCTGCCGGGAGTTTATCTGCTGATTTATGCAAAGTTTTTATGGCAATGGGAGTTAGAATTTATGAAGGATATGGAGCTACTGAAACATGTAATACCATCAATCTTAATCTGCCCCATAAGGTTTTGCCCGGTTATGTTGGGCCTGTATGTAATGGCGTAGAAGGAAGAATAGCAAGCGATGGTGAATGGCAGGTACGGGGTAACAATATATTTACTCATTACTGGAATAATCCAGAAGCAACAAATGAAACTTTTACTGAAGATGGATTTTATAAAACAGGTGATATCGTACAGATGGGACCTGATGGATATATCAAAATTGTAGACAGAAAGAAAGGTATTATGGTCCTTGATACCGGGAAAAATGTTCCTTCGGCAAAGATTGAAAGCTTATTTTCAGTATCTCGATATGTGGATATTGTATTCCCTATAGCTGACGATAAACCGTATGTTGGCGCACTTGTTGTTCCAAAATATGACGTTTTCATTGAACTGTTTAAAAAGGAAGGTATCCCATACGACCAATCTAAATTGGTGTTTTTTGAAGAGGGTGCAACACGCACATGTGTTGCCGTTGGAGATGATTTTATTCAGAATGAACTGTTGCGCAAACTGGTAGATGAAGACATACAGCAAGCCAATAAAGAATTGGAAGAATATGAAAGAATTAAAAAATATGTAATAGTGAACAGAAAATTTAGTGAATCAAACGGGGAGATGACCCCAACACTTAAGGTTAAGCGCAATGTAGTTCTGAAAAATTTTGAAAAAGAGATACAGGAGCTTTATAAAAAGTAAATTTATTGTTTATTATACCATAGTACTGATATATAGGCAGCTAATGGGATGTTTTAAGGCTGCCTATATATCACACTATTTCAGTGCCAATACCTGCATCAGTAAAGATTTCCAGTAATACTGCATGTTCCACCCTACCATCAATGATATGCGTTTTGCCAACGCCTTCTTTGAGCGCACCAAGACAACAATTAACTTTGGGTATCATACCTCCGCTAATTTTGTTACTGATAATGAGATTATCAACTTCATCCTTACGCAATGTTGAAATAAGTTTGCCATCAATTTTTACACCTTCGACATCTGTTAAAAGGATTAATTTTTCTGCCTTTAAAGCCTCTGCCAGCTTGCCAGCAGCTATGTCAGCATTAATGTTATAGGTTATACCATTATTATCACAGCCAATAGGGGCTATGACGGGGATAAATTTTTCCCTGTCCAATGTTTCAATGATAAGAGGATTTACTTTTGTTATTGTTCCAACCTGCCCAATATCCTTCTTTTCACCATTGGCAGTGTGATAAATTTTTTCAGCAATAAGGAGATTGCCATCTTTTCCGGATAAACCAACAGCTCTGCCACCAGCCAGATTAATACAATTAACTATCTCTTTATTAACTTTTCCAACTAAAACCATTTCAACAATTTCCATGGTTGAAGCATCGGTAACACGCATACCTCCTACAAACGCGCTCTGTACTCCTACCTGCTCCAACAGTGTGTTAATCTGAGGTCCGCCGCCATGAACTATAACAGGATTAATGCCAACATATTTCAAAAGTACCATGTCCAGCGCAAATGAACGCTTACCTTCAAGGGTTTCCATGGCATGACCACCATATTTTATAACAATGGTTTTACCATAAAACTCTTTAATATAGGGGAATGACTCAATAAGCGTATTAACTTTTTCAATGTATTGTTTCATTCTATATAAACCTCTTCCTTATCAGGGATTATCAAAGATTGTGGGATATCGTCTTTTTCAACAGCAAACAGTGGCGATAGTTCTATTTTTTTAAGCATAGTGGGGATAGCAATACCTTTTTGTGTTAACCATCGTTTATGTAAATGTATCATAAGTTCCTGTGCCGATTCAACTGAATCAACGCCTGTTTTATTTTTAACCGGTGCAAACTCTTCCTCACGTTTTGTCTCCAGGATGAAATTATGCTGTGTTAACGGAAGTGCATCGAAGACAAATTTTTCAAACTTATAACCGGTAATGTGTTGAATACCTTTATCAGTATATTTGGGTATTGATTTTTTTGCTACATGGAATGGCAGCGTTACATTGCTGCCAGTAACAGATGCAATGAACTGTGTATTAAAAAGATGTATTGCAATGCTTCCTGCTGCATAACGCAGTTGTCCCTGCTCATCTTTTTCATATTGCTTCTCCGGCGGCAGGTCCGAATATTCTACAACTCCAATCCTGTTATTTGAAAATTGTACAAACACTCCAATCTTTTCTTCAGGATATGCCTTTACCAGAGCTTTACTTGAAACTTCAGCACTATGCATTCTATGGAATCCAATAAATACAGGATCAATAATGTTAACCAGTGGGTTGTCCACCTGAAAGTATGAAAGTATTTCTATGGTTAATGCCTGCAATGTATCAAGTGTGCCCGACTGATATAACGCTGTTAAACTTCCACCATGCCCGTCAGGATTTCTAAAAATAGAGCAGGGCGATTCCAGTATAAGCTTTCCATTTTCATCCAGTGAAGGAATCATGTTTTGCTTAAAGAGGAAGACTTTTTCTTTGTTGAGATTAAAAAAATTGCTTTGTTCAAAATATGCTACTGTTGCATCATGATTGGCTTCTGAGGTCATGATGCACCATGGTATGGTAACATTATACTTTATTTCATACGCCCTTATTTTTTCTGCATGGATCTGAAACAATGATTTTTTGCTTACAGGTCCTATTGGAAACATCCCCTTTGGGCCTTCAAATCCCAAGCGGCTTCCCTGCCCACCAGCTACCACAAATGCAGCCACCTTGCCTGCCTTAATGGTTGCAATCCCAATTTGTTTTGCTTTTTCAAATTCTTTTTTTTCTTCATCGGTTTCTGGCAAAGGCGTATACGGCGCTGGTTTAAAATCCAATGGAGGCAGGTTTCTTTTTGTAAGTTCAAATAGTTGTTGCAGGGTTTCAAAATGTATGGTCGATAGTTCCTCTAAAAGGTGTTTTTTCTGATCAGGATTTAATGTATCCCAGTAAGCAAATACATGTTCATTCCCGGAATCATATACATTGTTAATAACGGTTTCATAGCCAGGATAGTGTATCTTCATAGAGTTCCCCTTGGTCAATGCAATGCTTTCCTATAATCTGGAGCATGGAGTAAATTTGTATGCATACAGTGAAATGCTTTTTAACAACTATTCTGCATATCATGAATTATCCTGCAAGATATTATTAAAATAAAACCAATCAGGATAAAAACCAGTGTATCACAAAAATTATTACCAATCAAATGATTAAGGATATCGGCTCATATCCAGAAACACATGCTGCTGCGTTTTGGGTGCATCACAATTCGCCCCTGCATAATGTCATCATAATGAATACAAAGATATATTCCATCACAATTTAAAAACGACTATTTTTTTATTTCAACAGAAAATTAATAAAGGCAGTATAAAAATAAAATGATATGTCTACAAACAATGTCTGCTTTTATAAATGAAATGATTTAACCACCAGACAGGTAAATCCCTTAAAAGTATGCTCGTCATCAGCCATATTATTGGTATTATAGTTAGATTTGATATATTGATAGCGGTATCCTAATGATGTTGTTAAACCAATGGAAACAAAGTAATAGGCTAACTGCCCGGCAAGATTATAACCATATTCATTATAATTTGTATCATTAGAATTATCGTTGTGATTGCCATAGAGATATAAACCGGATGCATTGCCTAAAAAATAGAAATTATAGACGATGGGGATGGTAAAGCCGATACCCGCGCCCGGACCTGCTCCATGGTGCTTCCCACCTTCAAAGGTAAATCCTAAATATTTAGCTCCAGCAAATAGTTTAATATAGCGGTTTAATTGATAATTGAGCGCTAAATCAGAATCGTAACGCCTGAGTTTTGAATCTTCTGACCCTTCATCAGGCATTTCATACTTTTTGGGAGTAAAGAGGGCTACAAGAGTTACACTTAAAGTTTCTGAAAATTGATACGAAAGTGAAGGGCCAATACATAAAACAGGGTCCATGGT
>DAOLVF010000137.1:0-5025 GCA_035420565.1 Spirochaetota bacterium
TATAATACGATGGCAATGAATGGGCAGCATCCTCAATGACATAGCAATTGTGCGCTTTTGCACTATCCATGATTGCATCCATATCGCAGGGGTGTCCTGCATAGTGTACCGGTATAATTGCTTTGGTCTTAGGCGATAGTAATTGCTTAACTGACTTTACACTTATACAATGTGTTTCTCTGTCAATATCTGCCATAACAACAGTGGCTCCGCAGTATTCCACCACCTCAGCTGTAGCAACAAAGGTATTTGCAGGAACTATGACCTCATCGTCCTTGCCCACACCACATACCTTTAAAGCTAAGTGAAGCGCCGCCGTGCACGAGCTTACCGCAACGGCATTGGGCACATTGACGTAGCGAGCAAAGGCGTCTTCAAATGCAATGGTTTTGGGACCCATGGTAGTCCATCCGCTTTTAATGGCACCTACGGCAGCATCAATATCATCATCATCAATATAGGGGACATGGAACGGGATGTTCATGGAAGTATATCCTTATGCACAACATCGTATTATTTCTATTTTCGGATAAAAGCGGCGGTAAGAATATCAAAAGATTTTTATTTTCAATGACAACTATCACAAAAACCACAGGAATGTATGCTTGCCAGAGCCATCTTTTTCTGTATATTTATACAAACCCTTCAGAATGGAAAACTTGGTAAAACCCGTTTCTTCTTCCTTTTCATATGCCCATAATATACCCCACAAACTGCCAACTGAATGGTATTTCCGTTCAGGCTTTTTTGTTTCATCAAAAATTGTTCCCAGAAGAACCATCCGCCTGCCATCATTCATTAACAAGTCTTCATTGCGATAATACAACAAGCCTAAAAGCCCCAGATCAACAATCTTATAATAATGTCGGTAACATCCACTGAGCAAAACAGGTATAATCAATAGATTGAATTGATGTTCACTATAGTAATAATACAGAGGAAGTATCTTATGACTGAATGAATAGTTATCCTCCTCTACACCAACAAGCCACAACAGAGCATCAACATCATACATGGGTTTGTTTTTGTCCCGGTCATATTCAAACAATGCACCCCAGAGCAGTCGTAAGCGTAGTACTTCGGGTTCTGTGGTTACTGTCATAGTTGTCAATAACAATGAATGTTGCGTCTTAATGGCTTCCCCTGAAGAATAATAGTTTTTATAATCATATAAAAAAAGCATAGTATCCCTTGTATAGCTCTTTGATCGGTAGCGGTAATACCCTGCAACAAAAAGTGACTGACCATCATCATCACGATGTTGCCACATCAAACACAGCGGGATGGCAAATGTATCATCATGTTTATCCATTGTGTTGACGCTTTTGTAGTATAACGGATTTATATAAAGACTTTTAGCAATCAAGCCATTGTTACTATATTCTTTGTTGTAATGAATAAGTGAGAATGACCTTGTAACCTTATAACCATCTTCTGTATACACACTAAACCAGTAAAAAGGAAAAATCCTGAACCCGCGCTTAGTGTCTGAATGATACCAATTGATGAAAGGCCATAGTATTGTTTTTTCATCATAGCCCGCAGTATCATATTCATGCCAATAGCAATTGATAAGATACATGCTGGCAAAAGCATTGTTATCCCTTTGATATCCGTAAAAAGGAAATAAAACAAAATATTCTTCAGCATCCGAATAATATGAAACATACAATGGTAGCAAAACAAACAGCTTGTCTTTTGAAGCTTCATCCCAGGTAAGCCATGAAAGTGGAAGCAATCTAAAATGTCGCATGCTATCAGCTTTTTCAAATGCCATTAAACCAAAAAATATCTTCCAACCCCAGAAGAACTGTGAATCTTCCCTGTTAACGGTCTTCTTTTTATTAATCTGTGGATGCGTTGTATCACTACCATTCAAATGATTATTGGCGATAGTTCTCTTCATCAAGGCACTGTCAGCATCATAGTCTGCTGGTTTATTATTATCAACAGCATCAGCATTTTGCAAATAACTATCGCCCAAACCTGTATTTGCTTTATCCCGTGAATATGGAATACGAGATGAAAAGCTCCACATTGCATATAACCACGATACATCAGTATCAAGATATTTTCTCCCTTCAGATTGGGAAAGATTAACCCCAACATCTGGCTTAAAAATACCAGTATAGGTTTTACGCGCATACCCTGTAAGGTTAATATGAACAGTAGTGTTGGTATCACTATAGTTGTAAACAAAAGGCAGTAGTATATTCCCTTTGCTTGTATCATTACGCCATGAAAAATAGATGGGCAAAAAATGAATATAGTATTGCTCAACACCGTTTTTTTGAGGCGCATTATTTATGGCATAGTGCTTGCTATGGTAATACAACCATATCCATAGCCTATCCATATCCGGCTGCCAGCGGTGAAAATGAAATAAGCCAAAGGAAACACCCTCATAAGCTGTCCTGCGTGGACTGCAGTATAATGGCACATAGTAGCGGTATCCATTATCAGTAAATTCGTGAAACAGCAATGGCACAATCCACAGGGTGTGTAATGCATTATGGTTTCTTCTCCAATCAATCAACCATAGTATATTGGTATGTGAGCTATCATCACCTGCACTATGATAATATACAGGGATAACCGGAAACCAGATGTTGTTGTAGGTATAGTGTTGTGTGCTTGTGTCATAAACAGTGCGCCTGCCAAAAAGTGGTGTTACCGTATAGTGTTCGATAGTAGCCTTTGATAAGTCTTTACCCCACATAAATACCGGCAAACACCATAAACGCTGCAACCCGTGTTCATCCCAGCTATAATCCAGCAACCATACAATATTACGGTGTCCATAGTTGTTGCGCACATGGTGGTAAGTGAGCGGTATTATTGGTGCCCACCATGTATACTCACTATCATGAGGAGTACTATGGCTACTATACCAAAAAAGTGGGTTGCCATACCATGTTTGTGACAGTTCATCCGAACGGTATACACGGTAATATGACAGCAATGGAACTATGACATTGTACTGAGAGGTAAACTGCTGGTATTCCTGTGCACGATTTTGTTTACCCCACCACAATAACAGCAAAATCTCACGGTCATATTTAACCTGATTGGTGTATGAATAATATGCAGGAAATAATAAAAACTTTGTTTTCTCTGCACCATCCTGTTTTACATAGGTTAACAGGGGGAAGATAATGGTTTTTTTTCGATTATCAATTTTACTGGTAATGTGATAATATAATGGAAGTACTCTGTATGAAGTATAGTTTGGATAATCAGTATACTTATATAGCCATAGAACCATCATTGAATAATGGTTCTGCCATTTTTCCTGTTCTATAAAAAGCGATTTTATAGGATACTTTTCCTCTTTTTCACTTCCATACACCTCATGCTCTTCATCCAGATCATCCCAGCTTCTGCCATACAATGGAGTCAAAGCCAAAAGCATCATGATAATGGAAATGAAAAGGAATGCACCTTTGGTTTTTACCCATTCCATAGTTTTCTTATTCACCTGCTATGTTGTATAATTTTCCAGTTTTACACTTCGGATGGAACATTATACATCAAACATAATAACCTTGAACACTTTAAATCAAAGTACATCATCCAAAAGTTTACAACACTACGTAACATCCAATTCCTTTATCTGTTGCTGTATATAGTCCCGTATTTGATATTTTGTAATTGATATAACAGGTTCAAGATGATTAATCTTATCGTCAATAATATCATCTACATATAACAATGCCATAGAAAATAGTTTCATTGTTAATCCAGGTATTATTTTTGAAGATATATCATAAAGTTTTTTTATTCCCAATTCTTTCATTAAAAAATATACATCATAATAATCTCTATATTTAGCTCGTAAAAATAATACATGTATCTTCATGGCAGCAATGGATTCAATAGTTGCAATATTCAGTTGTTTAATTTTTCTTGGTTTTAAAAATTCCCAGCCAGCATCAAAAAATGTTACTTTTGTTCCATCAATCAAAAGATCAATCTGCTCACTGCTTTGATTTGTAATTTCCACCTTTCCAAAATATTTTATATACTGCAAAATGTCATGTATGCTATAGAGATTTTTATTGTACGTAAAAAAATCTAAATCATCGCTTTTCCTATGATGTAAATATATTGCTAACACAGAGCCACCAGCTAAAACATAGCTGTTGTTTTGTTTGTTTCATAGACACATGCACTATTATTTTATTATGGTTACTTTTAACAATAAAATTTTCATCATTTCAAAAAATAGTAAACCATTTTCTGAATGATTATACCTTCAGGATATACCAAATATAATTATGATAACTTCCCCTATAGCAAAGCTGTATTAGTATACTATGATACATTATTTTTGTCAAATGTTTGGTTATATGGTATGCTACATTACACACTAGTTCAAGCTAAGGATGCACTATTCATATATTGCTATTACAATTTTAACTATGCCTTTGAAAATTTATGTTTTGCAATATGTTTCAATAAACCCTTATTGCTTTTTTTATTATTAGTATTACCTTCCAATTGAGCAATACGCCCTTCAGCAACTGATATGGTGAAGAAAGCAAGGACAGTCAATAAAAATAAAAGTATCGTTATAATAATAGATTGGTGAGGTTTAAGATACAGCAACACAATTGAAAAACATCCAAGGATTGCCGTGTAGCTGTATAATATCCACAATATCCCTTTGTTACTAAAACCAATATGAAGCAATCGGTGATGTATATGGCTTCTGTCAGCTAAAAAGATATGATTCCCGCCTACAAATCTGTTTTGCACTACATGTGCCATATCAATCAGCGGTATCAATAGCAACACCAGCGGTACAAAAAATACTGTTATGGTAGATACCTTTTTAATACCTATCAGTGGTAATATTGCATACATAAAGCCTAAAAAGTATGCCCCTCCATCACCCATAAAAATCTTCGCAGGAGGATAGTTAAAAATAAAAAATCCACCGATGGCACCCATCAATGCAATTGCTAAATAAGTAACCACTACCATTCCCTGTAGCCAGCCAATAATTGCCAAAAACAATGAAGC
>DAOLVF010000138.1:0-4884 GCA_035420565.1 Spirochaetota bacterium
CCCTGAAGTTCAGGTATAAGATCAGAAGGCTTTGACACATTGAATGCACCAGCAGCAATAAATAGTATATGATTTGTTTTTATAGGACCATACTTGGTATTTACCGTTGTACCTTCAATAATGGGTAATAAATCACGCTGTACCCCCTGCCGTGAAACATCAGGCCCTGATTTTGATTCTGCTCCAGCAATTTTATCAATTTCATCAATAAAAACTATACCCATATCCTCTACACGTTTAACAGCTTCAATAGTGACCTTTTCCATGTCTATAAGCTTTTCTGTTTCTTCGGTTATGAAAATCCTGAGTGCATCTTTAACAGTACTTTTTTTCCGTTTTGATTTTTTTGGCATAAGATCGCCCAGCATGGATTGTATCTGCATATCAATATCCTCAAGTCCGGAACCACCCATAACCGACATAACCGGGATAACATTTGGCATTTCAGACTCATATTCAATTTCCATATCATCAAGATTTCCATTTTTTAAATCTTCAAGGTATTGTTTCCTCATCTGCTCATACATGGTATCAGACTCAAAAATAGATTCGCGCTCCATATGAAATCCAGAAACCTGCCTGTCATCAAATTCAAAACCTTTTTTAGGGATAATTATATCAACTATCTTATCATAGGCATTCTTCAACGCCTTTTCCTCAACCATTGTGCTATATTCTTTTTTTACCATATTGACAGCAATTGCTATTAAATCTCGTATCATTGATTCAACATCACGACCTACATATCCAACCTCAGTATATTTAGTAATTTCAACTTTTATAAAAGGAGCATTAACAAGTTTCGATAGTCGCCGGGCAATTTCGGTTTTGCCAACACCGGTAGGTCCTATCATGATGATATTTTTAGGCGATATTTCTTCCTGTAATTCGGGATCTAACTTTTTACGACGGCTTCTGTTTCTGAGAGCTATCGCCACACATTTTTTAGCATCCTTCTGCCCAATAATATATTTATCCAGTTCACTTACAATTTGACGAGGAGTTAAATCGTTGTTTCCCATAAACTGTATTATATCACCCATTATTGTTTTATCTCCTCAATAACAATATTGCTATTGGAATAAATGCAAATTTCCGAGGCAATCAATAACGATTGTTTCACTATCTCAAGAGCATCTAATGATGTATTTCTGAGCAGTGCCCTGGCTGCTGCCAATGCATAATTACCACCCGAACCAATGCCTAAAATGCCATCATCCGGCTCTATAATCTCACCATTTCCGCTTATAAGATAAAGATGCTGAGGATCGCCAACAATCAGTACAGCCTCCAGCCTGCGCAGGGCTCTGTCCAGCCGCCAGTCACGCGCCAGCTCAACAACCGAACGCGGAATATTTCCGGAATACGACTCCAGCTTTTGTTCAAAGCGTTCAAAAAGGGTTAGTGCATCAGCAACCGAACCGGCAAAACCGGTCATTACTTTATCATTATACACTTTGCGTAATTTAACCGCCTGACTTTTTATAACAGTATCACCCAATGTAACCTGGCCATCACATCCCATGGCAAGGGTATTGTCTTTCTTTATAGCAAGAACAGTGGTTCCCCGGTATGTAACATTATTCATTGTTGTCTCTCCTGATTGCGTGGGGATGACATTTTTGATATAATTCTTTTAATCGCTTAATGGTAGTATGAGTATATTTCTGCGTTGTTGAAATATTCTCATGTCCTAACATGTCCTGCACAGCTTTAATATCCGCACCTCTGTTAAGCAGTTCAGTGGCAAAGCTATGACGCAAAACATGAGGGCTAACCGACTTCCACAAACCTGCCATGTTTGCCCTTTTTTCAATAATATAAAAGATACCACGCGATGTCAACCGTTTACCACTATTATTAATAAATAATGGATCGGTCATAATACCAAATTTTTGTAAGCGACAGTTGTAATATTTATCAAACCAGTAAACTGTATCATCAGTCAAAAAAACAATTCTTTCTTTTGAACCTTTACCCAACACCTTCAATGTTTTTTTTTCACAATCAAGGTCAACAATGTTTGCATTAGCAATCTCGGAAACACGTGCGCCAGTTGAGTAAAATACCTCAAGCAATGCCTTATCACGAAAATCAATAAAATTGTGACATTGAAATGTTGTAAGTTTTTGTATCTGATCAAAGGTTAAAAAAACGGGAAGATAGTTATTTTGTTTAGGGAAGTGAATGTCCCGTGCGGGATTAATACTTATATAATTATGAAATTCCATATACCTAAAAAAAGATTTCAATGTTGCTATTTTTCTTCCAATAGTAGACAATTCATTTCCATTTTCAAAGCAGATATCAATAAATTGACGAATGTGCTCGGCGGTTATGCCTTTGATATCAATATCATCTGTTGATAAATAATTATGAACTGCCTCAACAAATTGTTTTAAATCTTTACTATATGATTCAACCGTTAATGGCGATGCATTTTTCTCAGAAATAAGGTAGCGTATAAATGTATCAATATAATGATCCATATCAACTTACATTTACTTCTGTTTCAGTTTTATCATCGTCCAGCAATGTTACCGAATAACCACACTGCTCATTTAAACATACAAGCATTTCGCCTTTTTTCTTTATCTTGCGAATAAACAATACGCTACCGCATTGTGGGCATGAACGCTCTGATACCTCTTCACGGGTTGCAAAATCACATTCAGGGTATCGGTTACACGCATAAAATGAACCACGGCGCTTCCCCGAACGTTTTACAATATCACCGCCACACTTTGGACATTTCCCCAACGGCAATGGTTTTGCATTGGTACACTGCGGAAATCCTGAGCAGGCAAGGAAAAACCCAAATTTACCCAAACGTTTAACCATCTTTTTGCCACACTTTTCACATACTAAATCAGTTTCTTCGTCCAGGATATTTTTCATATCCCCTATATGTTCTTCGGCGTGACTTACTGTTGCCTTAAATGGATCATAAAATTCACGTATCATGCTAACCCAATCATTATGAGCCTCTTCTATCATATCTAATTGTTCTTCCATCTTTGCGGTAAAATCAATATTGATTAACGATTCAAAATACGATACCATAATATCGTTAACCAGTCTTCCTAAAACTGTTGGTACCAGTTGTTTCCCACGTTTAACCACATAATACCGTTTAAACAGGGTATTAATAATAGGCGCATAGGTTGATGGTCTACCAATCCCTGATTCTTCTAAAAACTTTATAAGTGATGCTTCATTAAAACGTGGTGGTGGTGTTGTGAAATGTTGTTCAGGGCTAAACGATTTGGGCATTAAAACCTGTCCAACCTCTAAAGCAGGCAACAGTTTTTTCTGGGCACTTTCTTCTTTTTCAATTGCAGTAAACCCATCAAACAACACCTTACTTCCTGAAGACCTGAATTCAAAATTTACAACATCAAATATAACACTAATCACCTGTGAAACTTCAGGGGTCATTTGTGAAGAAACAAATCGTTTCCATATAAGTGAATATAATTTATATTGATCTGGCGTTAAGTCATTTTTTATAGACTCAGGTGTTCTGAACACATTGGTTGGACGTATTGCTTCATGAGCATCCTGAGCTCCTTTTTTATTGGGATATATATTTGGGACATCAGAAATATAGTCTTTAGAATAATACTTTTGCAAATATTCACGAACAGCATTGACTGCAGTATGAGCTACTCGTGTGGAATCAGTACGCATGTAAGTAATTAAACCAACCTGCCCCTCACCGGATAATTTTACACCTTCATATAACTGCTGTGCAATCATCATGGTTTTACTTGCAGAAAATCCCAATCGGCGGGCAGCATCCTGTTGCAACTTGCTGGTAATATAAGGTGGCTGCGGTTTTCGTCTTCTTTCCTTTTGTTCAATTTTTTTAACAGTGAAAGGTTTCCTTTCAATTAAGGATAATATCCTGTCAACATCAGCTTTTGTCTTTAAATCAATCCTGTTACCATCTTCAGCTACAAGTGAAGCAATAAATTCTGATTTGTTATGCTCCATGATAGCATCTAATGTCCAGTATTCCTGTGGAATAAAATTTTCTATTTCTTTCTCACGTTCACAGATTACCCTCAATGCAACCGATTGCACACGACCTGCCGATAATCCTTTTTTTACTTTTTTCCATAATATTGGGCTTAAATAGTAACCAACCAGTCTATCAAGAATACGCCGTGCCTGCTGTGCATTAACCAGATCCATATTAATATCGCGTGCATTCTTCACTGCTTCTTTAATTGCTTCTTCAGTAATTTCATTAAATTCTATTCGCTTTATATCTCTGTTTTTATCTTTTAAAACATTTGATAGATGCCAGGAAATTGCCTCGCCTTCTCTGTCAGGGTCAGTTGCAAGGAGAACATTTTTAGCCTCAAGGGCTTTTTTCTTAAGATCTTTTATTAATTTAGCCTTGCCACGTATTGTTATATAATCAGGTTTAAAATCATTATCCACATCAACGGCTATACGTGATTTGGGAAGATCAATGACATGCCCCATTGACGAGGCAATCATATAATCCTTGCCTAAATATTTATTTATTGTTTTAGCTTTCGTAGGTGACTCAACTATAACAAGTGTTTTCTTATGATCAGCCATATTATTTTCCTTTTAATACATTAAAATAAGCGATAGTTCATGGTATTATTGATTGCACATCATGAAAATAGCTACTCATTATTTGTCAAATAATTCCTGAATATCCTTATACGGTTGCCATCGAATGACTACAAAAAGCAAACAACTTATGGCAAACGTTATAATAACAAATATAATAATCCGTTCTGATGTATAATAGATATAGCCATCATACGGCATAGAGTAGGTTATAATTCCAATTAAAGGTTGCTGTGAAACCTGATGACAAAAATTGCATTCGGATTTTCTATA
>DAOLVF010000139.1:0-4759 GCA_035420565.1 Spirochaetota bacterium
GATATAAAAATTTCAAAGAACTATCGCCAATTTATTATGGACTTAACCATGTTTAAACGTCCCAGAACTATTGTGGGAAAGCTTAAACTGTTAAAGGGCATGAGCTTTAAAGATTTTATCGTTCCCGAACAACCTGAAATAGGTGAGTTTTCCACTCAACTGCGTATGGGTGATACTGCTGATAGGCTGGCAAAAAGGCTGGGGATATCACAGCGCGAGCAGGATGCATTTGCTGCGCTGTCGCATAACCGAGCTGCAGCAGCATGGGAACAAGGGATATTAAAAAAAGAGGTTGTGCCGGTTGTAACCCCGCAGGGCAGACTGGTAGACAAAGATAATGGTTTCAGAAAAGGGACAAGAGCTGAAAAATTAGCTGCACTCAAGCCTGCATTTGATAAGCGCTACGGTACAGTAACTGCCGGCAACTCTTCATTTTTAACCGATGGCGGCGCTGCAGTGCTTTTGATGAGTGAAACGCTGGCTAAAAAAATGAGATTAAAACCGCTTGCCTATATCAAATCGTATGCCTTTACGGCTCAGGATTTATGGGAAGAGCTGTTACTTGGTCCTGTCTTTTCCATACCAAAAGCACTGGCAATGGGTAAATTAAAATTTAAAGACATTGGAGTGTGGGAAATTCATGAGGCATTTGGCGTTCAGATGGTTGCTGTAGTGCAATGCCTTGCCTCTGACTCGTTTTGCAAAAACAGGCTGGGATTGTCCGGTAAAGTAGGTGAGATTAATCATGATGACCTTAACATCTATGGCGGTTCGCTATCGCTGGGGCATCCATTTGGTGCAACAGGTGCACGCCTTGTAACAACATGTGCCAATCGTTTGCAGGAAAGTGGCAAGCGTTACGGTGTTGTTGCCGGGTGTGCTGCTGGTGCGATTGGCAACGCAATTATATTAGAACGATCATAAGGAGGACTGCAATGAACGCATTCACCTATTGTAAACCTGAGGTTTTGAACGATGTGCTGGTAGTAACAATAGATTGTCCCGGCAAAGTTAATAAAGTTTCCAGTGCTATGCTCAATGAAATGGAAGTAATTATTAATGATGTAAAGAGCAAAAAATATAAAGGTTTGGCGATAGTTAGCGGGAAGGATGACAATTTTGTGGTAGGGGCTGATCTTGATGAACTTACATCCATGAAAACTGAAGATGAGATTAGAGCGTATATTACAAAAGCAAATAGTGTTTTGTCCGGATTAGAGAAACTTCCCTTCCCAACAGTTTGTGTTATCAATGGCAACTGTCTGGGTGGCGGTGTGGAGCTGGCACTGGTTACCGATTACCGCATTGCAACTGATTCCACAAACACCGTGATAGGATTTCCTGAAATTAAATTAGGACTTATTCCTGCTGCGGGAGGAACACAACGTCTTCCACGATTAATCGGGATTCAACATGCACTTCCCCTCATTGTGCAGGGATCAACTATACGGGCAAGGCGTGCAAAACGGCTTGGGATTATTGATGAGATAGTTATGCCGTATGGATTAAAAGAAATAGCAGTGAAAAAGGTATTACAGCTAAAAGGTAAACGAACAATAAAACGAAAAAGAACATTTGCTGAGTGGCTTTTAGAATCAAATCCGTTAGGGCGCAGTATCATATTTTCAAAGGCACGCACCATGGTGATGAGGCAAACACGGGGGTTATATCCGGCTGCTGTTGCTGTCATTGACGCTGTTGAATATGGTTATAAAACAACTATCGCAAAAGGCATTGCAAAGGACAGTGAGCGTTTTATTCATCTTGTTCAAAGTTATCAATCACAATCACTTGTAAACCTCTTTTTTGCCATGACCGATTTAAAGAAAAATCCGTTTAAAAAAATGGAAAAAAATGTGTCAAAGCTGGCCGTCATTGGAACGGGGCTCATGGGTAGCGGTATTGCTTTCGTTTCATTGCCGCTGTGCGATACGGTGCTGTTAAAAGACACCTCGCTTGATTTTGTTACACGCAGCATGGCACAGATTAGAAAAAGCCTGGAAAAGCGGGCGCAGTCGGGGGCTATCCGTAATTTTGACAAGGAGGTAATGTACGGAAAACTTATTCCATGCGATGATTATACCTATTTTAAAAATACTGATTTGGTCATTGAAGCCGTTTTTGAAGATTTGCAATTAAAGCAAAATCTGGTAAAACAGGTTGAGGCTGTTTGCGGCGATACCACTATTGTTGCATCAAATACCTCGGCAATTCCTATCAGCCTTATTGCGAAAGCATCAAAGCGTCCGCAGAATATGATAGGGATGCATTACTTTTCACCCGTACCTGCCATGCCATTGTTAGAAATAATAAAAACCGCAAAAACAGCAGATTGGGTGGTGGCGACAGCTGTTGCAACCGGGATAGCTCAGGGAAAAAGTTGTATTGTGGTAAAGGATGGTCCTGGTTTTTATACAACCAGAATATTAGCACCGTATCTGAATGAGAGTGTTGTTTTGATTGAAGAAGGTGTACCAATGAATGATATTGATAGCGCTATGCTTGCGTTTGGCTATCCGATTGGTCCCATAGCACTGCTGGACGAGGTTGGTATAGATGTTGGTGCCCATGTTACCATTGAATTAGGACAGATGTTTACCGCGCGGGGTGCTGCACCGTCCAATGTTCTGCCGTTGCTTTTAAGCAAAGGCTTTAAGGGCAAAAAAAATAAAAAAGGATTTTATATGTACGATAGTCCTAAGAAAAAAGGCATGCGTTTGCCCAATAAAGAAGTGTACACGGTCATAGGGAAAGTAACTCCAGAAGCAATATCAGTAGAAGAGATTCAACAGCGGGTAAGCCTTATGATGATAAATGAAGCAGCTCACTGCTTGCAGGAAGGTATAATCTCCTCACCGCGTGACGGCGATGTTGGTTCCGTTCTGGGATTGGGTTTTCCACCATTTAAGGGCGGAATATTTAGATATATTGACCATGAAGGTGCCGGTACCATTGTTGATACCATGTTGCAATACTACAACAGGGGTCTGGAGCGTTTTAAACCTGCAATGATACTGGCAGATATGGCAAAAACGGATAAGCGATTTTATAAGGATTAAATAAATGGAACGTTCAATTCAGTTTACGCAGGAGCATGCTCTGTTCAGGCAAACCGTACGCAAGTTTTTTGAGCAACAGGTAATGCCTTTTTACGATACATGGGAACATGAAGGCATTGTGCCTCGTGAGATGTGGAATCGCTGCGGTCAGCTTGGTTTGCTTCTTCCATGGCTTGAGGAACAATATGGCGGTCCAGGTGGCGACTTCCTCTATTCGGTTATTCTCAATGAGGAGCTGGCATACAGCGGTGCTAATTCATTTATGATTCCACTCCACAATGATATTGTTGCGCCATATATATACTCATTTGGCACAGAAGAACAAAAGATGAAATACCTGCCAAAATGCGCTTCAGGGGAGATAGTGCTTGCCATTGCAATGACCGAACCGGAGGCGGGTTCGGATCTTGCAGGCATGAAAACCAGTGCTGTTTCCAATGGCGATAGCTGGGTGCTCAATGGTCAGAAAACATTTATATCAAATGGTATCCTGGCAGATCTGGTTATAGTTGCAGCCAGGTCGTCAAAAGAGTTACCTCCCCATCAGTCGGTAAGCCTTTTTTTAGTTGAAGATGGGACTGAAGGCTTTACCAGAGGGAAACCCATCAAAAAGATTGGTCTTAAAGCGCAGGATACAGCCGAACTATTTTTTGATAACTGTCGCATCCCTGACAATAATCTTTTAGGACAGGAAGGACAGGGATTTATTTATCTTATGCAGAAGCTGCAACAGGAAAGGCTGGTATGTGCGTTAACTTCACAAGCAGCCATGGAAAAATGTTTGGCAATAACTATCGATTATGTAAAAGAGCGAAAGTTATTTGGGAAACCACTTTCAAAATTTCAGAATACGCAGTTTACCATTGCCGAAATGGCTTCGGAAATTGCAGCTGGCAGAAGCTTTATTGATGATCTGATACATCACCATATACAGGGTCATGATGTAGTGAAAGAAACCTGTATGGCTAAATACTGGATATGTGAAACTGCCAAACGTGTTGCTGACCGTTGCTTGCAGCTTTTTGGAGGGTATGGGTATTGTCTGGAATACCCGGTATCACGATTTTATGTGGATGCTCGTATACAAACTATTTATGCTGGTACATCTGAAGTTATGAAGATGATTGTATCCAGAATGATGGGGTTGTGATTTATTAGTTGACAAATCCCTTTGTAGACGATGTAATCCATGCGTTTTCACAAATATGTTCATAAATCAAAATATGTTGATTTGCGGAGGTTTATATGAATACTGTGATACGCAAGGGTTACACCTATGCAACGTGGTTATTCATTGGCGTTGATACCGCATTCTGGGGAACCATCTCGCTTTTTTCATGGTTTGTCAGCCCCAGAGGTGACCTTGCTCATTTTTGCATGCAAAACTGGTCAAAGAATATACTATGGTTTTGTGGGATACGATATCAGGTGGAGGGTATTGAAAATATTTCAAAAGAACATGTTCAGATATTTGCATCCAATCATCAAAGTTTTTTTGATATATGGCTTTTGAGTGCCATTATTCCGGTAAAGTTTGGCTGGACGGCAAAAAAAGAACTATTCAAAATACCATTCATGGGATGGCACATGTCTTTAAGCGGTTATATAGCCATAGATAGAAAAAATAAAGAGCGGTCAAGAGCCAGCATGAAAGAGGCAGCAGTAAAAATACGAAAGGGAAACCGTATTATGATATTTCC
>DAOLVF010000140.1:0-1422 GCA_035420565.1 Spirochaetota bacterium
GGTGGTGGAGGCTTCAGCGGAGGCGGCGGCAGCTTTGGCGGCGGCGGTGCTTCAGGTAGCTGGTAAATCATAAAAAAAGAGATTATTATTTAAAGGATACGATCTTACAATTATTTTTTTGTTTGATAGTTTATATAATAAAGGACTTGCAATGTATTTAGGACTTGATGTTGGCGGTACACATACTGACACTGTAATTATTGGCAATTCAGGAGTTATTGCAAAGTCAAAGATTGCGACCACTCATGATAATCTATTAAGCTGCATAACAGATTCTTTTTCCGCAGTTTTGGCCAATGTTGATCCATCGCAGATACAGCGTGTCAATTTAAGCACCACTCTTACAACAAATGCAATTATACAAAATAAATGTGAAAAAGTTGGGATGTTTGTCAGTGGTGGTCCCGGCATACATCCTGCATCATATAGTATTGGCGACTTCTACTATATCATAGATGGACAGATTGATCACCGGGGTACTGAAATAACATTGCTTAATCTAAAACAGTTAGAAAAAGCCATAAAGAAGTGTAAAAAGAAAGGCATTAAAGTATATGCAGTTATTTCTAAATTTTCCACTCGCAATCCCGAGCATGAGCAATTAATAGCGCAAAAACTGGGTGATGTTGATTTTATAAGTGTGGGGCATAAAATCTCAGGCAACTTGAATTTTCCACGGCGTATAGCAACCGCGTATTACAACACAGCAGTATGGCGGCTGTATAATTCATTTTCATATGCCGTTTCGGAAAGCCTCCGTGCATGGGGAGTGACAGCTCCTGTCAATATACTGAAAGCTGATGGCGGCACCATCCCGTTGCATATCTCGCAAACCATGCCGGTTGAATCAATTTTATCCGGGCCTGCTGCCAGCGTTATAGGGACCATGTCTTTGTGTAACATAACTGAAGATGCTGTAATGCTTGATATTGGTGGCACAACATGTGACATTGCCCTTTTTGCCGATGGTGCACCATTAATTGAAAAAGACGGCATACGTATCAATGACAGAAATACGTTAGTACGTTCGCTCAAAACAAAATCAATTGGAATAGGCGGTGATTCGGTCATTAAAATAAACGGCACTACCGTTACTACCGGACCCGAACGGCTTGGCATGTCAATGGCAGAAGGAGGTAATAATCCAACTATTATTGATGCGTTAAACGTATTGAAAACAATAAACTTTATGGATACATCACGCTCAATGGAAGGATTACTTGCGCTGGGTAAAAAATATCGTTTAAATGCTGATGATATAGCAAATGCAGCAATTACCTATGCCATGGATGTTATCTATAATGAAGTTATGGCAATGATAGAAGAGGTCAATGCAAGGCCTGTTTACACAATATACGAATTTTTACAGGGCAAGGTTATTAAACCAAAAACTATCTACCTTATTGGTGGACCTGCAAAAAC
>DAOLVF010000140.1:1522-4683 GCA_035420565.1 Spirochaetota bacterium
CACTTTTGTTTTCCCGATGTATCCAGTGTAACCACCGAGTCGCATCTCATATCAGCAGGTGGTACCATAAAAGCAGCAGCGCTGGTGCTGGATAAGATTGTTAAAAAATCGTTTGCATTGGTGCGCCCACCCGGTCATCATGCAATGAAAGTGGTACACGGAGCACGCGGTTTTTGTAATATCAACATTGAAGCGGTTATGGTTGAATATATCCGTGAAAACTATCCAGTAAAAAAAATTGCTATAGTTGATACTGATTGTCATCATGGTGATGGAACACAGGATATTTACTGGCATGATAAGGATATACTGTATATCTCATTACATCAAGACGGAAGAACGCTATACCCCGGTACCGGTGCCATCCACGAATTAGGCGGTCCCAACGCACTGGGAACAACCATAAACATTCCACTGCCACCCAATACATCCGATGAGGGTTTTTTAATGGCAATGGAGCGGGTAGTACTGCCAATATTGAAAGATTTCAATCCTGATATTATTGTTAACTCAGCCGGGCAGGATAACCATTACTCTGATCCAATAACCAATATGAATTTTTCAGCATCCGGATATGCACAATTAACGGATATGCTCAATGCTGACATAGCAGTACTTGAAGGAGGTTACTCTATTCAGGGTGCACTGCCCTATGTAAATTTAGGTATTACACTGGCTATGGCAGGTCTTGATTATTCATATGTGCACGAGCCTGATTACGCAATTAAAGATCTAACTCAGGATCGTGAAATAACAAAATATATTAAAAAACTGTGCGATAAGGTTCTTCAGCGATACGAAGAGTGCAAGAAGCCTTCATTTAAGCTTATGCCAGGAAATTATGATGTCCGTAAAAAAGAGATCTACTATGATACGGACAATATCCACGAGATGCAACTTGAATCTATCATGGTATGTGATCAATGCCGCGGAGTATTGAAGATTGAAACCACTTCATCGATAAACCCCTTGTGCCTGGGCATTGAAATTCCCTCAGGCGCATGTGACCAATGTATTAGCGAAGGCTATCGCCTGCTTGACCATGCGCTGTCAGGCAATAGATATAAATATGTTCAACTCATTGACAGAATAAACAAGAAATATGTTATGTATTAAGAAATAAACAGCATCTCCCACAGTCTTGGAAATGGCCACAGGTTATCACTTGCTACTGTCTCTATCAAATCTACTTTACTTCGCAAAGCTTCCATCTGCAATTTAACATCATACGCATACAGTTTTGCCTGCTCTATCTCATCATCCATTACCGTTACCTTCTCAATTAATCCGGCAAGCTTATTAGCTTCTTTGATAATATCATTGCTTAATACAGCAATCGTTTCACACAATTGCTTTTGTGCATCTAGCGGTGCTCCGTCGCCCAGAAGATCTTTGATCCGTAAACACGATGAAGCTATTGAATTTTGATAACGCAATGCTGCTGGTATTACCTTTGTCTGTACCATATCAAGAAGTGTTTTTGCTTCTATATCAACTTCCTTTATATACCGTTCCAGCCTGATAGTATAGCGCGCTTCCAGCTCAACCGTTGAAAGTATGCCGTATTTGTTAAAAAGTTCTTTAGCTTTATCGGTAACTAAATCCTCCAGAGCCTCGGCAGTAACCTTCTTATTGGGCAAACCACGTTTTGCTGCTTCCTTCTCCCATTCTTTTGAATAATTATCACCCATAAAAAGGATAGGTTTCACTGTTTTAAACTCTTCCCGTATAACATCAATGGCTGCCTGCCTTACATCGCCGCTCTTTGTTCTAATTTTATCGGCAAGTATATCAAGGCTTTCAGCTACAATAGTGTTGAGTATTGTAATCGGTAATGCTATGGATTGCGAGGAGCCTACAGCCCTGAATTCAAACTTATTGCCGGTAAAAGCAAAAGGCGAGGTGCGGTTGCGGTCGGTATTATCCTTACTTAGCACAGGCAGTGTTGAAAGCCCCATGTCAATAATAGCCTTATTGGTAGCCTTTGTTATAACACCCTGTTCTATGTCATATAAAATCTTTGTTAGCTGCTCGCCTAAAAATACTGAGATAATTGCAGGCGGTGCCTCATTTGCACCTAATCGGTGATCATTGCTGCTGGAAGCGATAGATGCTCTCAGTAAATCAGCATGATAGTACACTGCTCGTATGGTTGCCGTTAAAAAAACTAAAAACTGAATATTATCCTGCGGTGATTGACCGGGATTAAGCAGGTTATTACCAAAATTATCTGATAATGACCAGTTGCAATGCTTCCCTGAACCATTGATACCTGCAAAAGGTTTTTCATGAAGAAGTGCCGCAAGCTTATGTTTTTGGGCAACACGCTTTAATGTTTCCATAATTAAATGGTTATGGTCAACAGCAATATTAGCTTCTTCAAATATTGGAGCTATTTCATACTGGGCGGGAGCAACTTCATTGTGACGTGTTTTTGCAGGAATCCCCAATTTATATAATTCTTCTTCCACATCATGCATATATGAAAGTATCCGCTCCTTAATGCTCCCAAAATAATGATCCTCCAGTTGCTGTCCTTTTGACGGTGGAGCGCCAATAAGGGTACGCCCGGTTAACACAAGGTCAGGACGTTTGTAATAGTAATCCATATCTATAAGAAAATACTCCTGCTCAGGACCAAGGGTTGCTAAGATTCTTGTGGCTCTATCGTTACCCAGCAGGCGCATCATGTTCAAAGCACTTTTATTTAAAACATTTATTGAACGCAGCAATGGTGTTTTATTGTCAAGAGCCTCACCGGTATATGACAAAAAAACTGTTGGAATACACAGGGTTGCACCAATTCCATTGCGCAAAATAAATGCAGGGCTTGATGGATCCCATGCAGTATATCCGCGCGCCTCAAAGGTTGAACGCAAGCCTCCACTGGGGAAACTTGAAGCATCCGGTTCACCTTTAACAAGCTGGCTTGCTGAAAACCGTTCAATAGGAATTCCTTCCTCGGTCAATTCAATAAATGAGTCATGTTTTTCAGCAGTTGTCCCCGTCATTGGCTGAAACCAATGACAAAAGTGGGTAGCACCTTTATCTATTGCCCATTCCTTCATTGCATGCGCAACCGTCTGTGCTATCTCTGTATCAAGCTTATCAGCTTCTTTTATACAGTTCATCAGCTTTTTACAAACATCTGCCGGTAATTT
>DAOLVF010000141.1:0-4537 GCA_035420565.1 Spirochaetota bacterium
ACCTCAGAAACGTGTACAAGAAAATCAACGCTATTGAGCCATGGAGTATTTGTATTTATTTCAGCTATAATAGTATCAGCTTTGCATAGCACCTCTTTTTTTGGTAAAAAAGCTCCAAAGCATGATAAATTCATAAATCCATCTTCATCAGGTGGTGTTGCCGTAAACGCTACTTTGTTACACCTTGCATCCAATCCTGCCTCGGGTATATCGCTTAAATGCATGGGTTTGTAATGTGCCATCTTCCATTCCATGCAAACACGTTCCATAGGACCAACAAACATTGTTTCAATATGAAAACTTTCTTTATTTTCGGGTTTCATGTAATCATACAAACCCATTGCATATCCCTGATAGATGGTTACATTGTTAACCATCCCTGCCCTTTTACCAAGAGCTGTAGCAAACAAAGCAGGGATTCCAGTACCACCACCCATGAACAGCCTATCACCAGATTGAATAATCTTTGCAGCTTCTTCTGCTGTAACCTTTTTGTTATTATAATCATTATGCCATTGTGACAGTGGATACGATGGCTTGCGACGCAAAACAACTGAATCAACGTTTATCATACTATACCGCAATAATTTAAAAATTTTAACTACTATCCATTGTAGTTACTGTACTGCTCATTTATCAACTTAACAATACATATAGATATTATTATATTTATCAATAGAAAATTTAATATTATCAATATTAATTTATATGCATATACATTATATATTATATATATTTGTATATTTTTTCCATTTATTTTTATGGCGATAGTTACTGGTAATAAAATTTTATTTGGTATGAAATTTCTTCCATTTTCTATTTATTTACATTTAATGTAATTCACTTTTGCCATATACTCAATAATTGACATCCATAATCATTGATGATTTTGATTGGTTGCGTTGCAAATAGTCATATAATGGTTTTTAAATAATAAAAGCAATCTATTACATTTATACATAATTTATTTGACTTTATTACCTATCTTATATATATTAAAGTAAAATAATAAGTGGCGATAGTTTTTTAAAGTAATATATTAATAAATGTTAGATTTCAATTATGCCATTTCAACAAATCAGCAAAAAACAAGGGAGGGTTTATGATTAATACAATCACTAATGAAACAAACATCAATCAAACAAGTGCGTTACAAAAATCAAAGGATATAGGGAAAAGCATAGTTGAAGAGTCCCGAAACAGATTGGGCGAGGTTTCTAAAACTCTGGAAGAAGAAAATAAAGGAAAGAATATAAATACTCAGGCATAGAAATATTTTACGAGGTGATATCCAAAGGATAAAGTATTAAAAAGGCTCCCTATTATTATAGGTTATTACAGGGAGCCTTTATTATTCTTAATTTGACGCTAATCGTTTATAATTATTGTAACGCCATTTGGCGCTATCCAGTGCTGCATTAAAAAGGTCTTCGGCAACTTCAGGGAATTCCTTCTTCAAAGCAGAATAGCGCACTTCACCCATCAAAAAATCTTTAAATTTATCCCAATTAGGTTCTTTGGAGTCCAGTATAAATGGATTTTTCCCTTCTTTTTCCAGCAATGGATTGTAACGCCACATTGACCAGTAGCCACATTCAACAGCTTTTTTCTCTTCAAGCTGTGATTTACCCATTCCTTCGCGTAATCCATGATTGATACATGGTGCGTATGCAATGATTACGGAAGGTCCTGGATAATTTTCCGCTTCGGTTATAGCTCGCATATACTGCATCTGGCTGGCACCCATTGCTACCTGAGCCACATACACGTAACCATAGGTAATAGCCATCATACCAAGATCTTTCTTTCGTACACGCTTACCGCTTGTTGCAAACTTTGCCTGCGCTGCAATGGGTGTAGCTTTGGATGACTGTCCTCCCGTGTTGGAATATACCTCAGTATCCAATACCAGAATATTAACATCCTCGCCAGATGCAATGACATGATCTAATCCACCAAACCCAATGTCATATGCAAATCCATCGCCACCAAATATCCAGATTGATTTTTTCTCAAGGTATTGAGCTAATTTTAACACCTCGCTTGCTTCCAGGGAACTATCGCCCTTTAATAAGGGTAAAAGCTTTTGCGTTGCTTCACGTGAAGCCTTTGCATTATTCCTGCCTGCAAGCCATTCTAACGATGCTGCTTTAAGCTGTGTATTACTTGTAGTTTTTGCTACCTGTTCCAGCAACTGAGCTATGGTATTTTGCTGCTGCGTTACACCAAGGTACATGCCATACCCATATTCACTTGCATCTTCAAATAATGAACTTGCCCATGCAGGACCACGTCCTTCTGCATTGATGCAATAGGGAGTTGCAGGAGCAGAGCCTCCATAGATTGATGAACAACCGGTAGCATTAGCTATCATCATCCGGTCACCAAATAATTGTGTTATGAGTTTAATATAAGGGGTTTCGCCGCAACCGGCACATGCACCAGAAAACTCAAATAAAGGCTGACAGAACTGACTACCTTTGACAGTAAATTTATTGATAAGATTATCTTTATAGGTTACATTTTTGACAATAAAATCCCAGTATTTCTGCTGCTCAATTTCCCTTTGAAGAGGCTTCATGATAAGAGCTTTTTCCTTTGCAGGGCATTCTTCAGCACAATTGCCACATCCGGTACAATCCAGTGGACTGATTTGAATTCTAAATCGTAGTCCTTCAAGTCCTTTACCTTTAGCATCCAGTGTTAGCATCCCTTCAGGAGCTTTACGCATTTCATCATCATTGAGAAGAAATGGACGTATAACAGCATGAGGGCAAACATACGCACACTGATTACATTGTATACAATTATCAGGCTGCCATTCTGGAACATTGATTGCTATTCCGCGTTTTTCATACTGCGTTGTCCCCGGAGGAAATGTGCCATCAGGCCTTGGCAAAAATGCACTTACAGGGAGGCTGTCACCTTCAAGACTATTCATGGGTATAACTATTTCTTGTATAAATGGTGGCAACTCCTCAAATACCGGTTTTCCTGGCACTGCAATAGTTTTCCATGCATCAGGCACCGCTACTTCCTTAACCTGTTTTGCACCTTCATCAACGGCAGCCATGTTTTTGCTAACAACATCTGCACCTTTCCTGCCATAACTTTTTTCAATAGCTTTTTTCATCTCTTTTTCAGCAATCTCAAACGGTATAACATTGCTAACCTTAAAAAATGCTGCTTGCATAATAGTATTGGTTCTGCCGGGGAGCCCAATATTTTCTGAAATCTGTGTTGCATTGATGATGTACAATTTAATATTATTCTCAGCCAGAAATCGTTTTATATGATCAGGTAATTGCTTTTTAGTTTCTTCTTCATCCCATAATGAATTAAGCAGGAATGCCCCGCCTTTTTTCAACCCTTTGAGGATATCATATTTTTCAAGATATGCTGGTACATGACAGGCTACAAAATCAGGATTATTTACCAGATAGGTAGAACGGATAGGCTTTTTACCAAATCGAAGATGAGATACTGTGACACCACCCGATTTTTTTGAATCATACGCAAAATAAGCCTGAGCATACAGTTCTGTATTGTCACCTATTATCTTTATAGAATTTTTGTTGGCACCAACCGTTCCATCAGAACCCAAGCCAAAAAACTTACCCTCAAACGTACCTTCGGGAACAACACTGGTATCCTCTGGAACTGGTAATGAAGTAAATGTTACATCATCTACAATACCTACTGTAAAGTTATTTTTGGGATCATTGAGCTTTAAATTATTGTATACTGCTATAATATGAGCTGGCGTTGTATCCTTTGAGCTTAATCCATATCGTCCGCCAACAATAGTTGGGCAATTATCCATACCATAAAAAGCAGCTCTGACATCTAAATATAACGGCTCACCAATTGAACCTGGCTCCTTGGTTCTATCAAGGACAGCTATTCGTTTTACGCTTTCAGGTAAAACTTTAAAGAAATATTGTGTTGAAAATGGGCGGTACAGGTGACATATTATAAGCCCAACCTTTTCTCCTTGCTGTAACAAATAGTCAATTGTTTCTCTGATGGTTTCAGTAATTGATCCCATAGCCACTATAATATGTTCAGCATCATGAGCACCATAATAAATAAATGGATGATACTCTCTACCAGTTAATTTGCTTATCTCCTGCATATATTCTTCTACAATATCAGGTACAGTCTGATAGAATATATTGCTTACCTCACGAGTTTGAAAATAGATGTCAGGGTTTTGAGCTGTGCCACGTGTTACCGGATGCTCTGGATTCAATGCATTATTCTTAAATTCATTTAATTTATTATAATCTATCAGCCTGGCTAAATCTTCATAAGAAAGTATTTCAATTTTTTGTATTTCATGAGATGTTCTAAATCCATCAAAAAAATGTAAAAACGGTATGCGTGATTTGATAGCACTTAGATGAGCAACACCGGCTAAATCCATAACCTCCTGCACTCCGCCACTTGCAAGCATAGCAAAACCAGTTTGACGTGCAGCATTAATATCCTGATGATCACCAAATATTGATAGTGCCTGAGCAGAAATTGAACGCGC
>DAOLVF010000142.1:0-4492 GCA_035420565.1 Spirochaetota bacterium
AAGCTTTTTTAGGAGTGGGAATACTATTCAATCTATGTCATTTTGTCTATGAGCAGGGTATTGTTGTGCAAGGGGGTGTAGAATGATTTTCTATTTTATTTTTTATTATTGTAAATATTCAGGCTTTTTGTGTTAAACTGTATGATATGTACATTAACCTTATTTACTTATAGCAAGCTGCAACAACGCTATGATAAGCCCTGCCTGTGTTAACACGGCAGCGAGAAATAAACCTATCATCCAGCGTAATGTGCTTGTATGGCTTTGATGTATCTCTCTGGTTAAATCCGTTTGTATTTTCTCAATCTCTATACTTAAATCTGCCTGTCCTTGCTCTATCTCTTTGGTCAGCTTCAATTCTGAGATCGTTACATCCTGCCGGGTGGCTAACTGATTATTTAATATTGTCTGCTCAACTAACTCAATAAACTCAGCTAATAGTTTTGCCTTAATCTCGTCTTCCTTAAATGCCTCATATATTCTTACTGCTTATCCCATTGGTACGTTGCCTCCTTTATGTATATATACTACTGCCTGCTGGTAACATGTCAAATTATTTTAATGCATGTATAATACCATCCATACTTCACTACCATCTCTTTTTTTAAAAAATTGACATGAATCAACATTGTAACCTCAATAACAGGGGGCGATGGTGAAAAAAAGTATTAATTTTTTTCCTTCTGGAGGGTTGTATAACACTAATAACAACGAGGTTGGTGAAGAATGAGATTGCCAATATGGGAATAAGTATTTGATAAAGCACAGTTGAACGGCAATAGTCATAATAAACAAGCGATAGCAACGGCATGGCAGATTGAGCAGATAACAGCCTGAAGTTTCTCAGGAATGAGTAGTTCCGCTATCCTGGGTAGTACGTACAATCAACGAGAGGTATCGATAGTTAATCATGTTTTCACGGTGTATTCTCTATTCGATAGCAGGGTGGAAAACAGTGCTATGGTAATGATTACCGTTGCCCCGCCTATAATGTAGAATGCTATATCAATAGTAACTATCGCCAATAACATTGCCATAATGATTGGACCAACTGTTTGACCAACACGAAGCCCCATCCCATTTAATGACATGATGGCTCCGCGATAGTGTGTGGGTGCAGCGCCTGTTAACAGTGAAAGCAAACTTGGGTTGTTGATAGCGTTGGAAGCGCCACCAACGATGATTGCCACCATCAGCCAGAAATAGTTTTGTGCCAGCCCTGCAATGATAAATGAAATGGCAAAACCAAGAAAGCTGTAAAAGATAAGATTTTTTTCTGAAAAGCGCGTTGAAAGCCATTGTAGCTGTGTAGCTGTTATTGCTGTTACAATGGACATCAGTGACATGATAAGCCCTATTGTTGCAGAATCGCCGTTGAACCGGTATGAGATGATGTAGGGAAAATAGGTAATAATGGGTCCATATAAAAGGGTAAAGGTAAGGATATTGGTAGACAGTAGCCCTATAATATAGGGTTTTTTGATAATGGCAGCTATGGTTTTGAAATAGTCTTTCAGTGCAACTTCATTGACAGGCTCTGGGTTGTGCAGGTGAAATATAACAAACCATGCAACAACAAAGGCAAAGGCTGAAAGCAAAAAGGGATAGTTCCAGCCAGCAATACATAACAGTCCGCCAATGACAGGATAGGCTGCGGTGCCAATATTTAAAACACTTGCGTTATAACCAAATGCTGCAGTGCGGTCGTTACCGGTAAACATGTCGCCAATGATGGTTGTGTTGATAGCGCCCAATGCCGAAACTCCCACGCCCTGTATAAAGCGCAGTATAAGGAGCCATGAAAAATCCTTAACAAAAAACATGATGGTACCGGTTATGCCAAATATAAGCAGTGAGGGGATTATTAAAATTCTTCTTCCAATCCTGTCGGATACTATGCCAAGGATAGGCGTTACAATAATTCCGGGCATGGTAAAAACAGTGATTAACAGGGCAACCGATGAATAAGGGATATTAAAAAAAGTTGCCATAGCAGGTAATGCAGGCGTAATGTTTGTAACACCCATGACAACAATAAGCGTAATGCTAAATGCAATAATCAGGTTGGGGTTGGTATAGAGCTTTTGTTTATGGTGCATAGGCTACCGCTTATGTGTTTATGGTTATCAATGGCTATGTATGTAAATATACCAGTGTAGTACCAATCAAGCACAAAACACAATGTTTTCTTTAATTTTTTGGGCGATAGTTACCCTTATAGTAAGCAAGGTGTTGCTATAAATATTGATTAAAGCCATTCATTTTTTTTTATTTCTTTTTTATTAATGTTGATATCGCGATATGTGTTGAAAATTAAGACAACCCTTAAAAAAGTATTGACAATTTGTATTTACGTAGTCTTATGATTAATCAATAGTTTAATTTTATGTTATAAAATGTAATACAAAAATTTGTATATTCATTATTAATTTTAAAAAAAGTGAGAGGAGGATTGGATGGCGCAATTTAAATCAGAATCAATGTCAGCCGTATTTCAGGAACAGGCAGCAAAGCTAGGAAGCAAAGCTTGTGTATCCTATAAGAAAGGTGACCGGTGGGTAGATATATCATGGACCGATATGAATACCATGGTACACAACACAGCATACTACCTGATGAGTGAAGGTATTAAGAAGGGGGATAGAGTTGCAATATTTGCACCCAACCGCTGGGAATGGTGGGTTGCAAGTTTAGCAACAACATCTATTGGTGCAGTGAGCGTTCCTATTTATGCTACTAACTCATCTGAAGAGGCTCAGTATGTACTGGAGCATTCAGGATCTTCAATATGCTTTGTGGGAACTGAAGATCATGCTGACCGTGTTTTAAAGGTTATCAAAAAATGCCCCAAATTAGATCAGCTTATTATTTTTGATGATCTTTCAAAGAAAAAACAGGGAGTCATCACCTTTAAAGAAGCACTGGAAAAAGGTGCAAAGAAAGCAAAGCCTGCAGATTTTGATAAGCGTTTAAAATCTATAAAGCGTGACGATCTTTCAACGCTTATCTATACATCAGGGACTACGGGAAATCCTAAAGGAGTAATGCTTTCCCATTATAATTTCTTTTCTAATGTTAGGAATATCATGGTGGATATGGGCAAATTTTT
Organism: Spirochaetota bacterium; assembly: GCA_035420565.1. Lineage (GTDB taxonomy): Bacteria > Spirochaetota > UBA4802 > UBA4802 > UB4802 > UBA4802. The sequence continues at coordinate 3,110 of DAOLVF010000142.1, forward strand.
TAGCGTTGATGATATATGGCTATCGTTTTTACCGCTATCCCATTCATTAGAGATGACAACCGGCTATTATGGACCTATCTGGGCTGGTGCAAAAACAGCATTTGCTGAAAGCATTGAAAAACTGGTGATAAATTTTACTGAAGTTCGCCCTACCGTTATTATCAGTGTGCCACGAATTTATGAAAAGGTACACGCAGGTATTTTAGCAAAGTTTGCAAACGAGTCTGGTTTAAAAAAAGCAATTTTTAACTTTGCACTCAATACAGCTAAAAAGAATCTGCCGCATGTATGCCGTGATATCCCACGGAAGGGGCTTTTTGCCATACAGTTCAATGTTGCAGATAAGCTTGTATTCTCAAAGTTAAAAGCTGCTATAGGTTTGGATAGGCTACGTTATGCTATTTCCGGTGGTGCACCACTCGCAGTGTCTGATGCAGAGTTTTTTATTGGTATGGGTTTGAAAATACTTGAAGGATATGGGCTTACTGAAACTACACCGGTAATAACCTATAACAGGCCATGGTTTATAAAGCCAGGTACCGTTGGGCAGGCAATTCCTGAAACAAAGGTAAAGATTGCCGATGATGGTGAGATACTGGTGAAGGGCCCACAGGTAATGCTGGGCTATTATAAAAACAAAGCTGCTACTGAAGAGGTTATGACAAAAGACGGCTATTTCAAAACTGGTGATATAGGTGTCATTGATGAGGACGGCTGCTTAAAGATAACCGGTAGAATTAAAGATATTATTGTAACTGCTGGTGGTAAAAACATTTCACCACAGAATATTGAAAATAGTGTAAAAGAATCCCCATACATCGAGGAACTGGCAGTCATTGGCGATAAACGCAAATATCTAAGTGCCCTTGTCATTCCTGATTTTGAGGCAGTTGGCAAGTGGGCAAAGCAAAAAGGTATAAAATTTGCTAATAATGCTGATCTGATCAAGAATGAAGAAGTGATTCAGCTCATTGGCAATGAAATAGCTAAGTATACAAAACAGTATTCACGGGTTGAACAAATTAAGAAGTTTACATTGCTTGAGGCTGTCTGGACACAGGAAACAGGTGAGCTTACACCAACTCAGAAAGTAAAACGTAAAGTTATTGAGCAGAAATATGCAAAAGAAATTAATGCTATGTATCCTCCCGATCTGGATTGATATAAATACGCTAATTTCTTAGTAAAAAAATAGAGGCAGGTTAAAACTGCCTCTATTTTTTTGCTGATACTTTTTTAGGTTAAATATAAAAAAGGCAATAAAGTATTTTTGGAAGATATGTTTTTATATGAAAGTTTCTTACATAAGGATAAAAGAATAAAAAAAAATTTATAAAAAGCTTGAAGTAATTTTATTTATATAATTGAATATTAATTGCAATG
>DAOLVF010000143.1:0-4486 GCA_035420565.1 Spirochaetota bacterium
CCATGATTTTTTAAATACATCACAATTGCGTCACGGTATTTCATAAAATCTTCTCTATGCTTTTTTAATATTGCTATAACTATTTCGGCATTAACATTACTGTATTGATGAACCACAACATCCCTGAATTTTACCATTTTGTTCATTGTATTAAATAAATCATCTGATACTTATAGTATTTTCATGTAATACCTTAAAAGTATCAGCATAGCTTTCCGGAATACGTAACTTATTATCAGCAATAATATGATTTGCTATATCAACACAGGTTTCTATCATTATCTGCAATGTCCGTTCAATTATTCGCTGTATCTTCCAGTCGTTGCTATATTCATTCAATGTAACACCTTTAAACTCTTCTATCTGTTTATAATATTCTTCCAGCTTCGAAAGCTTTTTAAGAATTAATGGTATATCTACCAATGTTATACCTCCTGAATAAAATCTGCTCCTCTTTCATTTTAAAATCAAAATATTTCCTCAATGTCAGTGATTCATATATATATCGCTTTAATGGCTCCTTATCTGTTAAGATTACTTTATTCAATACTATTCTCCCCGTAATGCTCTCCGGTGCAGTATTTAATATAACAATATCAATCTCAGATGTTTTTACGGCTTCTGCAAGTTTGCAAAAAAGATTGAATGTATAGTCAGCAACATCCGGTACGTCATCAATATAAATAGCAATATCAATATCCGAAAGAGGTGTGTAAAAACCACGTGCTAATCCACCAAAAAGATATGCAAAAATGATAGCTTCATCCTGCAATATCTTTGTTATATCAGGAATGTATGACATTACTGTGTCAGGAATAGGTTCGTAGTGCATCATAACTATAAACTTTACAATAAACTATCTATCGCAGTCTCAATGACATGGGTAAATAATGCCACATTTTTGCTTATTGTCAACAACAATACCGTTATCACCTGACAAGCGGTATCTCATCCCAGTGCGTTGTATAGCGCGGGGACAGATACCGCCGGCGCATTGCCCATTGCCGCTGCACACCCTCTGAAGCAAAATACACCGTGCCACGGCCACGTGCGGCATTAACGCTGTCAAGCGTTTGCATAAGGTTGTAGCGTTTCCGGCAGCTTTGCGCAGGTGAAAAAAGTGTGGGCGATAGTTCCTGTGCATCAACGATATCCGTAAGCATGATACCAACCTTTTTATAGCGATAGCCGCTCCGGAAAAGCCTGTGCAAAGCGGTTTGTGCCGCAGCAATGATATCCGGCGTATAACACGAGTGCATATCCAGCGTAATGGTGGCAGCACTGCTGTACTGTGGTTCATCCTTAAACGGGTTTGTTGACACAAACACCGTGACAACGCCCGCTGCACCATGTTGCTTCCGCAACTTCTGCGATGCTATGGATGCATAGTGCGCCGCCGCCTCCTGCAACTCATTACATTCCGTTACCGGTTTGCCAAATGAGCGCGAGCTTACAATGCACTTTTTTGGCGGCGGCGCATCCTCTGTGCTGATGCAGGGAATGCCCCGCAATTCATACACGGTTCTGAGTCCCACAATGGTCATGGTCTTTTTTATAAAACTGTCATCAGCGCATATAAGCTGCCATACCGTGTCTATGCCATGTCTGCGTAACATACGTGCGTAGCGCCCGCCTATGCCCCATACCTCCTGTACATCAATGTGCACCAATAAATTTTTATACAGGGAACTATCGCCCACAAAAACAAACACACCGCTTTGTGTGCGTTTTTTTGCAATATGGTTTGCCAGCTTTGCCAGCGTTCTGGTGGCGCCCATGCCCACCGAAACAGGCATCCCTGTCCATTGCAGAACCGTATGCTTTACCTGCAGCGCATAGCCTTCTGCATGGCACGGTGGGACATTGCACAGCAAAAACGCCTCGTCAATGGAATACACCTCCATATACGGCGCACAGGTTGCAAGCGTATCCATTACCCGCCGAGACATGTCGCCATACAGCGCATAGTTAGACGAAAACACTGCAACATGGTGTTTGCGGATGATATCAGTGCACTGGTAAAATGGCGCTCCCATTGCAATGCCAAGCGCTTTTGCCTCAGGGCTTCGCGCTATGACATTGCCATCGTTATTCGACAGTACCACCACCGCTTTACCCCACAGGGCGGGGTTGCACACCTTTTCGCATGAGGCATAGAAGTTATTGCAGTCAACAAGCGCGTACATAATCAGCCAACCGTCCGGATGATATGAATAACAACACCCCATATGGTACAATCCATCTCAGGGGTCAGAGCCATAGCTTCATAGGTGTCATTGTCGGGCACAAGCAGGGCGGCGCCGTTTTTTATGACAAGACGCTTTACGGTAAGCTCGCCGTTAACTGCGGCAATGACAATATTGTTGTGCACCGGGGTCAGAGCCCTGTCCACCACAAGGATATCGCCGTGGCATATCCCCGGTGTCATGGAATCCCCTGACACACGCACAAAAAAGGTTGCAGCAGGATGCCGTATAAGATATTCGTTTAAATCCAGCACCGTTTCTATATAATCGTCCGCCGGCGATGGGAATCCTGCCTTGATGGCTGTTGCATAGAGCGGTGCGATAGGCGAGCGCGATGAACAATTGATTACTGGTAATGGGCACATGACAATACTCCAATCATATATATGTATCCTGATGTTACGGTTGTTCCTTTCACAATCCATAGCGTGCAACTGCAATACTACCGCACACTGCCAGTGCGATAGCAACAATGATATACTATACATAAATTAAGTCAACACAAGTTTTGTATTTTACTGAAAAAATTTTTACCGATAACTATCGCCCGGCATTTAAAAATACTAAACAATAACAGACAACCATCCCATGATTGAACAAAGTTGTAATGTTTTGCAAAGAACATGCCGTTAAAAAATGAGAGGTGCCAGCATGAATTCCCCTGATAGATATTTTTTACAACCATACCAAAATAACGATATTGTGTTGCGCCTGAAAGCGTGGGCAGCGCTCATCTTTAATTTTTCAGTTATTTTTGCTGTAGTAATAATGGGAACCTTTTTTGCTGTTCGCGGCATAAAGGACCCCGGCATCCTTTACCCCTTTACGGGTACCATTTTTTCTGCAATTATTTCATTAGCATTGCTTCGCAAAGGAAAATTTCAATTTGCGGCTAACCTCTCATTTGCAAGTGTGCAGATAGCGTTGTGGCTTGTTATATTTTTTGAGTCCGGGTCTCTGCTGCAACGTATGGATTCCATTGTGCTGATTTCTGCAAGCCTTGCCTATACACCGCTTCTTTTTGTTGATCGAAGACGAGGTATATGGTTTTACTATACTGCAAATATGCTTTTGCTTATTATATTTGTATTGTATGTACAAGCCGCGTTGGGGCTTGAACGATGGGAAGTTATTGAATATTTTATGGATTCTGCATTAGCATTAACATTTGTAACTGCCATCTCGTATCAAATCTTTTCAATTCATAAGCTGGGTATCATCAATGCATATAAAGCTCAAAATAAGATACAGAAGCAGTATGAAGAGCTGTCGGCTACAGCCGAAGAATTAGAAGCTATGAATGAGGAATTAACGGCAATAAATGAAGAGCTTGAAAATACTCAGCAGGAGCTTTTGATAAGCAATAGCAATCTTCAAAAAGAAACTGCACAGCTTCAAACCATTCTTTCTTCAATTACTGACGGAATAATCACAACTGATGATAAGGGAACTATCACCAGTATAAACTATGCCGCATTAAAACTTTTTGGCTTTAAGGACGATGTTATTGGAAAACAATTTGCCAGTTTTTGCATCCTGTACAATGCAAAAACAGGAATTCCCTATGAAGACCCGGTTACTCAGGTGCTGCGACAGGGGAAGCCTGTTTCTTTGTACCGCAACACCATGATACGTAACAATGGTGATACCTATTATGTTTATATTGTTTGCAATCCTCTCTATATTGCCAATAAAATTGCAGGGTGCATTGTTGTTATACGTGATATCACCGATCTTGTCCGCTATGAAGATGAAATGATAAAAACAGCAAAATATGAGTCGCTTTCTATTTTTGCAGGAGGAATTGCTCATGACTTTAACAACATGCTCAATGCAATCCTTGGTAATATTTCAATTATTGAACACCTTTCTCCCGAAAATGAACGTATTATTAAGGTAGCCGGACGAGCACAAAAAGCAATATTTAAAGCACGTGATTTAACAACACAGTTACTGGCTTTTTCAAAAGGTGGGGCTCCTGTTAAGACATCAGCATCACTTGTCAATATTATCAAAGATACAGCCGAATTCGTGCTCAGTGGTTCCGCAATACAATGCCGTTTCTTTATATCAGATGATTTACATAATGCATTGATTGATCCTGCACAGATCTCACAGGTTATCCATAATATCATCCTCAATGCTCGTCAGGCAATTGGACATCAGGGCATAATTACCATTACGGCTAACAATGTAGTGGTAAACGACCCTTCATTGCCAATCAGCGGTGAATTCATTGA
>DAOLVF010000144.1:0-2144 GCA_035420565.1 Spirochaetota bacterium
CATTGTCTTTGCTGAATACCTGCTACAGTTTACCGATAACTATCGGTTTACCTTGTTTATCAACCGTTTGGAAAGCAAAAACGACATTGTAAAAACAACAAAAAAAGGATTGATGAATTTGCGCTTTGATGATGCAATAGCCGGTGTTATTGTTGCTGATAGCAGTATAAGGCTTGTCATGGCGCTGGGTGAGCATGCGATACGCCCTGATACGCTTGTTGCTGATTGGTGTGGTGTACACAATCCATTAACTATTGCTGCAATTACAAAGGTTGCATCGTATTATTTGCATAATGATGAATTAAAAAAATTTCATTAATATACGAGGTATGCTATGGGTTCGCTTTCATACAACTTAGACGGGAAGGTAGCTATTGTTACCGGTGGTACACGAGGCATTGGATTGGCTATTGCGCAGGAATTGCTTAAACAACATGCAAAAGTAGTCATCTGCGCTCGTAAACAGGAAGGGCTTGACAGGGTAAAGGAGATGCTTAAAGCAGGCGACGACCTTTTAACCTGTGTTGCACACATCGCAAAAGAGGACGATGTCAACGCACTGGTTGATGCCGCAGTGCAAAAATATTCCACTGTTGACATTTTAATTAATAACGTAGGGATGAACCTTATGACTGGTAGCCTTGTTGATGTTGAGCTTTCTGCATGGCAAAAGATTATTGATTCAAACCTTACCGGTACATTTCTTGTTTCAAAAAAGGTTGGGGCAATTATGAGGCAGCAGAAACGCGGAAAAATAGTCAGTATATCTTCAGTTGCCGGCAGGCTTGCATCGCCGGGAATGAATGTGTATGGTATTGCTAAAGCCGGTGTTGAGATGATGACAAAAAATTTAGCAGTGGAACTTGCCCCCTTTAATGTTCAGGTAAATGCAGTTGCTCCTGGTATGGTGCGTACCGATTTTAGCAAGCCATTCTGGTCAAATGAAGCAATTCACGATATGGTGGTTAAAAATATTCCCATGGGAAGAATTGCCGAAATTGATGAGGTGGTGCATCCCGTTTTGTTTTTAGCCTCTGATGGCGCACGCTATATCACCGGTCAAACTATTGTGATTGATGGCGGAGCTTCAATACTATAGTCATGCACTATAGAGTATAGTATCCCGATGTAGCTTTATTGCATAATGATGACCTGCCATGTGCCATTGCTGGAAGGTTTTGCTTTCAGCAATAAAAATCTGTGCATGTTGTATTGTGCGTACGGGTATACGCTTTCCATCAAGCAACAACTCATCCTTGGCTATTTTATGATTATTGATGATTATTTCCTTAACAATGTTTGGATTAGTTTTGCTGCGTACACATGCAGGTACCCATTTGCTATTTGATTGTATAAACCAATCCCATCGCAGGCAGTCTATTGCAAGTTCCTCTACAGGGGGATACTCTTCCTTAATAAAGGTAAGGATCATAGTTGCAATTGCTTCCCAATCCTTTGCAAACAACACGAAGTTTTTTTTATAAAAAAATTGCGCAATCATCTCAAAACTTTTAAAACTATCGCCGCTGGTTATAAAATGACATAGCATCATCCATGTAGTTTTGAAATGATGATTATAAAACCTGTCAACCACACGTTCAATGCAATGAAGAGCTTGCATCATATGGCCTGGAATCCAGTTATTCTTAATGACAGTATAGGGCGCTTCAGCATCATGCTCAATACCAAATTCATTTTTTTGTGATGCAATCTTTGTGCCGGGTAAAATTTTTAAAAATCCCATCTGAAAATAATGGGGCTTTAATTCAATGATTTCATTAAAGCTTTCTTTGATTGCCTCAATGTCTTCATACGGCAACCCGCATATCATGTCTAAATGGATATGTATAGTGTTTAGTTCCATAAGCTTTGCTATATTTTCTTTTGCTTGTTCCCAGTTCATCTTTCGGTTTATGCTGCTCAGTGTTTTTGGGTGAATGGACTGGATACCAATCTCAAATTGAAAATAGTTTTTGGGTACCTGTTGTAATAATGTAAAATCTTCATCAAACAGCAAATCAGGGTGTATTTCAAAATGGAAATGAGTATGGTTATTGTTGTGCGATAGTAAATAGTAAAAAATTGATCGAGCATGGGTGGGATTGCAATTAAATGTTCTATCAACAAACTTCACCATCCTGACC
>DAOLVF010000144.1:2244-4485 GCA_035420565.1 Spirochaetota bacterium
CGCAGGGTATTCTTTAATTTCATAAGCTGTACAAACAGGTCATGGATTGGCTCTTCACCAGGCTCAAACATGGGGCTTTTCCAGTAAAATGATAGCCACTCCTGAATGCCATACATGGTTGCACGTTGAGCCAGGTCAAAGAATAGTACAAGGTCAAGTACAACCGGTGCAGCCAGAATAGAATCACGGCATAAAAAGTTAACCTTTATCTGCATGGGGTAATCCAACCAGCCGCGTATATCAATATTGTCCCAGCTTTCTTTATTGTCACGACGTGGAGGATAGTAATTAATGCGAACAACATGATAGTAGCCGTCGTACAATTCCGGATATTCATCAGGCTGGAATATATTATCAAGAACCGAAAGCTTGCTAACCTCTTTCGTTTTGAATGATTCAGGATCATCCAATACCTCGCCATCACGATTTCCTAAAATATTTGTTGAATACCAGCCGTCAACACCAATCATCCTTGCCTTTAAACCAGGGGCAATAATTGTTTTCATTAAAGTCTGCCCTGTTTTAAAATCCCGTCCACCCATAGGCACCTTGTTTTTCTCGGCAAGCTGTCGTAAGGCAGGAATTTCGTTACAGAGGTTGGGAGCGCCGTTTGCAAAAGGAATACCTAAATCCAGCGCTGCATACGCGTATATCATGCTTGGGGCAATATACTTATTATTTTCTTTCAGCGCTTTTTCAAAATTTTCAATGGTATCATGAACACCTGGTTTCATTTCCTGATAAATCTCAGTGCTGGCACACCATACCATAACAACACGAGATAAGTTTTTTTCTTTTTTAAAGTTAAGGATATCTTCTTTAACCATCTGTGCTAATTCCCAGTGTGAAGGAGCCTTTTTAGTCCATGTCCCATGGAGTTTTTTAACATATTCATTAAAGAAAACGGCTTTCCACGGCTTTACTTTTGATAGTTCATCTTTAATGGGTTCAAGATCTTCCTTTTGCAGTACACCAGCATTGATAGCTGCTTCATATGCATTATCTTCAAAAATGTCCCATCCAGCAAATTCAATATCCTGCAAATTGGCAAGTGGAACAAAATCCTTAATGGGAACATAATGTGCATCATCACCCTTGCCTATCTTTAACTTTCCCATCATCGAAACAGAACCCTTGGGTGATTTTAATCCTTTACGGATAAGCATTACACCTGCAATAAACGTGGTGCTGACAGCACCAAGCCCGGGTATAACAACCCCTAATTTACCTTCAGCTTTTTGAATCTCAGTATTTTTAAGTGTCAAGGTACGCCTCGCTTTTAATTTAAAAAATTTATGTAAAAAATAATAACATCCTGCAATAGAACAAAAAAACATGCTATTTATTACAAATTACTAAACATAACTATCATATCCATAGTCAAGAAATTTATCGAAAAAAGGCAGATTATTAATAACAATAAAACAATAATCCCAGATGGTTGGTAATATATTTTTTTGCCATTAAACAAACATTATTATAAATGTCAATAGAAAAAAATGACATGATGTTTGAAAAGTAAAAGGCATCATGAAAGGTAAATAAAACAGTAATAACTATCGTTTACCTCCTAATAGTGAACCTAAAATTCCCCTTACTATCTGCCGTCCAACAGAGCTCCCTATTGAACGAGCAGCACTTTTCATCATAGCTTCAACTACGGTATCACTTTTTCTACCAGCTCTTTGTTTAGGGATATCTTCCTTCTCATGAGTAGCTTCTACAGCTTTTTGTGCACGAGTCTTCAGCATTTCATAAGCTGATTCCCTGTCTATTGTTTTATCATAAATGCCCTTAACCGGTGATGAATCAATAATTTCATTTCGTTCTTGCGGCGTAATGGGACCAATCTGTCCTTTTGGTGGTACAATGAATGCACGTTCCACAATCTCTGGTTTACCATCTTCGTCCAGAAATGACACTAACGCTTCGCCTACTTCTAATTCTATAATGGCTTTTTCAATATCTAATTTTGAATTTTCCCTGAATGTTTGGGCTATTGCTTTCACTGCTTTTTGATCGTTGGGAGTAAAAGCACGTAAAGCATGCTGAATCCTGTTTCCTAATTGACCCAATACAGTTTGTGGTATATCTGCAGGGTTTTGGGTAATGAAATATACACCAACACCCTTTGAACGTATTAAACGAACTACCTGCTCAATTTTTTCCAGTAAAGCTCTGGGTGCGTCGTTAAAAAGCAGATGTGCTTCATCAAAGAAAAAGGCAATCTTTGGTTTATCC
>DAOLVF010000145.1:0-4437 GCA_035420565.1 Spirochaetota bacterium
CTGAGCGTTTAAACCTTGCAAGCATGGTGTTGTTGCGAACATAGCAGTAAAGCTCAGCAGCTTTTCTGATATGAAGCGTGTCAATAGAAAGTTCCTCTTCCTCGCCGCTGCTCAATGTAAGGATAACATGTTCAAAGTCAGCAAAGCCTTCAAAGCGTGCACCGGTAACAAAGATAGGTGCGTCCTCTACAACGATAGGATAGGTAAAATTGGCGTAATGCAATACGTATGTTCCATCGCGTGTAATAGTAATTGATGAATTAAAAAAACGTATAATACGCTGATTGGTAAAAGGCTCGCCATTGTGAAACCAGTTGCCTTCAGCATCAAGGCGTATTTCATCAATTGCATGCTCTTCAAATAATTTTTTTATTTCATCAGGGATTTCAGGAAACTCTGGCATACAGTATATTCACCTCTCAAAAAAGATAGTGTATAGTATCACTGGCTGTGTAAGGTTACCTATTTTGTATCATGATTATATGCCATGGTAGGTACATACATGCTCGTGTGCAAACACATTTTTCTTTTATACTGCCATCTTTAAGGGAGTTGGGTAGTATTGTATTGCTGATTCACCGAAATAGAAGTATACACCTACACAACCCCCTTGTGTTCCCCCCTTTGTAAAAGGTGGGAATTGTGTGGAGGTTAAATCCTCATTATTTCTTCGACAGCTCTTTTTCATACGCTTCCGTTGCTACTTTACGGTTTAAGCGTATCTGCTCGTTTGAAGGGTCTAACTCCGAAGCTTTTGTTAAAAATTGTAATGATTTTTTATAGTCATGCTTTGCATAGTAACACCTGCCTATAGTATGGTAGGCTTGCGCAACAATTGCGTCGTCATTGGATACCTCCAGCACCTGATAGAATATCTCCATAGCCTTATCGTATTTATGCTGGTTGAAGGCAATTGTTCCAAGTGCTAACAATGCTTCCGCATCATTGGGAGCAATGAGCAATGCCTTTTGCAACGATTGTATAGCCTGTGCCTGCTGTTTTTCATCTTTTGATGTTGATAAAATAATCCCTGTGTTAACATAGGCTTTTTTTGCATAGTCATTGTTTTGATTTATTGCAATGACCCTGTTAAATGCTTCCAGTGCATAGTCATCTCTGCCTTTGGAGTGGTACAGCATACCAAGCATAAACTGGGCTTCCTGTAAATGAGGCCACAGGCGAACAACCTTTATGTATTCATCCAGCGCTAAATCAAGATACCCCTTTTCATAATATAGATTTGCAATTGCAAGGCGTGGTTTTGGATTATCAGGATTATTCCGGGAAGCTTCGTTAAATGCTGCAACTGCCAGTTCAGGCTTACCGGCATGTTTATAGGCAATGCCCATATTATACAGGGTGGAGCTATCGTTTGGGTCTATTGCCAGTGCTTTTTTATAATAGGCAACAGCTTCATCAAAGCGATGCTGGTCGTCACGAATGTTTCCCATATTGGCGTAGGCAACGCGTGCATTTTCTGAAACGGGTTCATAGATGGTAATTTGCTTATAGTACTCAAACGCAGTATCCAGATCCCCTTTACGATAGTACAGCTCGGCTAAACGTGCAATGATCGCAACATTCCTGTTTTCAACCGGACGTAAACGCTCTAAAACTGCAATACCTTCATCATAGCGATCCAGGGATGCATACGCCTGCGATAAGCCTTCTAAAAGTTCTTCTTCATAGATGCCGGATGATTCGGCAGCTTTAAATTCTGCCAGTGCTTTGTCAAATTGCTGGCGCTGCATATAAACAATACCCAGATTGTAGTGGTTGATTGGTTCATTGGGGTCAAGCTGTATGGCAAGGTTTAAATATTTTTCGGCCATGGCATAGTCCCTGCGGTTGGTGTAAAACGAGCCTAAACGGCTATATGCTGATTTTGCAATAGCACCGGTAGGGTCAGCAGCGGCAGCTTTTTTAAAATATTCGGTTGCAGATAGCTCATCGCCGGTTTTTAAAAATGTTAATCCGGTGTTATAGAGGGCTTGTGGATTATCCGGTGCAATATCCAGAGCCTTTGTATAACTTTTTGCAGCATCAGGGAATCTGCCCATATCAAAATAAATATTTCCCTGTAATAATAGTAAATCCGGATTATTGCCATCAATGGCGATAGCTCTGGTAATAGTGGCTAAAGCGTCGGGATAGTCTTTTTTATGGCGATACGCTAGTGCTAAATTTTTAAGTACGGTGGTATCATCAGGTTTGTACTTTAATGCTCGTTTCAATGTTTCAATAGCTTTATTGTAGTCACCCTTATCATCGTATATCATGCCCATGTAGGTAAGTGCTAAAGCCTTATCATTATCAGATGCATCCGATTCAACTACCTGATTAAACTCATCAATGGCGCTGGTATAATTTTTTTTAAAATAGTATGTTTTCCCGCGCAGTATATGCTGATTTTGTGATATGTCCTCAGGGGCAAGCTTTTCATCGCTTAAGCCGGGTAAAAGTTTATAGGCATTGTTGCCTGATTTTTGAATGCTGGATAAAAATGATTCTGGCTTCTTTACAAGCGATACAATACCAACAACAAGAGCAACGCCTGCAATGAGCACCATTGCGGCAATAAGGGGATGAAGTTGTTTTGGTATGCTGAGATGTAATTTTTTGCTCTTTTTTTCTTCTTTATTTTCTTCTTCAATGGAAAGGATACGCATCCCCTGTGTATGGCTATCTTCAGGAATAATGGTGAATCTATTTTTTTTTACCGGAGGCATGGTATTTACTTCTTTTCACCTTCATGAATCCGTATGGCATCTAAAATCCCATTTATAAATTGTCCCGAATTTTCGCTACCATAAATCTTGCCCAATTCAATGCCTTCATCAATAGTCACCGCATGCGGTATCCCATCACAATAGAGCAGAGCATATACCGAGATGCGCAATATGGATTTATCAACCGGATTTATGCGTTCAAATTTCCAGTTTCGGGAATACTGCTTAATTAAATTATCAATACAATCAATATTGGCGATAGTTCCGGTAATAAGATTTAATGCAAAATCCATGATATCTTCAGGGATTTCTTTATCAACCCAATCAAGCCGTGTTAATTCATCAACAGGAGTGCCCACAGTCTCGTACATGTAGAGAGCCTGCATTGCAAATTCACGGGCTTTTCTTCGATGACCCATTATCGTAACTGTTTATACAATTGTGCCATTTCAATAGCTGCCATTGCCGCATCAAAACCCTTATTGCCTGATTTTGTACCAGCACGCTCAACTGCCTGTTCAATGGTATCGGTGGTTAAAACGCCGTAGATAACCGGAATGTTTGATTGCAATGAAACCTGCGCCACACCTTTTGATACCTCGGCAGCAACATAGTCAAAGTGAGGTGTTGCACCGCGGATAACAGCACCCAGGCATACCACTGCATCATAATTGCCCTTTGACAGCTTCATTGCAATGGGTGGTATTTCAAATGCGCCGGGCGTCCAGACCACGCAGATATTTTTTTCATCAGCATTATGACGCTGTAAGCAATCTAAAGCCCCGGATAAAAGTTTGCTGGTTATAAATTCATTAAAACGCGAAACAATAATAGCTATTGTTAAACCGGATGCGTCTAATTTTCCTTCTATTGTGTTCATACAAAACCTGCTCTTCAAAGATTTTATTATGTGCGATAGTTCCTGATATCAGCATTGCCATCGTTATCGTTAATAGTAGAAAGTGTGTGATATCATGCTCATTTAAGTCAAGTTATTTTTTAACCTGGTTACTGTCATCTTTTCATCAGCACTGTATAACGATACTTTATGTTTACACTGTGCAATAGTATGACAGCAAGCAATCCATGTAACAGTAACTATCGCCCACCACACCTGCGATAGCTTATTTACTCATTGTTGCCTGAACAAACTCCAATGTTTTACGAACATCATCTTTGAAAAAGCACTGCAACCCCTGGGTCCAGCTTCCGTCGGTAAGGTCTTTGCGAATACGGTCGGCAGTTTCCTGACGCACGCATAACTTTAACGGTGTAAACGCATTGCCAGGATTATTTTTCCATAGGTTTATAAGCTCTTTTGCCCGGCTGATAAGCTTATCCTCGTCAGCCAGCTCGTCAACCAGCCCCATTTTTAATGCTTCGTCAGGGCTAAACATGTTGCCAAAGTACATGATGTCCCTGAATTTTTTGTCACTGTCAAGCCCAAAACGCACCACATTCCACTGGGCAACTGATAGCGGAAGCCCTATCTTTATCTCGCTCATCCCCATTTTAATCTTTGGATGATTCTTCATGATACGGTAATCACAAGCCATGGCAAAAATCATACCGCCGGCAACGGTATGACCGTTGAGTGCGGCAATAACAGGCTTTTCAAACATAAAAAGCTCTAATAAAATTTCTTCTTCAACATCAAAAAACTTGATTACCTCGTTTATAGTGGTAAAGCTTAAAAACATGGGAAGGT
>DAOLVF010000146.1:0-4392 GCA_035420565.1 Spirochaetota bacterium
AGATATTCGAACCATCATAGCCGGGCTTGCACCACACTACACCCCTGACTATTTAACTGGCAAAAAGATTATTGTTGTGGCAAATCTTAAACCTGCAACTCTCCTTAAAAAGACCTCAAACGGGATGCTTTTAGCAGCAAAACTTTCAAAAGAGGATGCTCCCATTTTAATTGAAATAGACGATAAGGTTCCTGTTGGTGCTGTGCTGAGCTAACTGGCATAGCACATATTAGAGGTTACATGAAAATTGGATTGATATCCGACACACACAATGATATTGAATTGGTTCAGAAAGCAATAGCACTATTTAAAGAACGAGATATATCCATGATTGTCCATGCAGGCGACCTGACATCCGCCAGGATTATATCATTATTTAAAGGGTTTCAGGGCAGGTTTGTCATGGGAAATTGTGATATTGATGTTGAAGAGATTAACAAAACCGCACGTGATTGTGGATTTGGTTGCGTTGATTATGCATGCGAATTTACTGTAGAGGGAAAACATTTCATGGTATTTCATGGCAACAATGTTCCCATGTTCAGAGAGGCAGTCAACTCTGGTAAATATGATTACATTATTAAAGGGCATACCCATATCTTTGAAAATTACCTTTCGGGAAAAACTCGCATTATAAATCCCGGCGCACTATATCGCGGTGAAGAGCTTACCGTCGCCATACTTGATACTGCAACAGATAAGGTTGAAAAAATCCGCATCGACATTGAATAGTTACCGCTCGCCTTTTATGATACTTACAATCCTATCAAAATCTTCTAATGAGTAAAAGCTTATCTCTATTCTGCCCTTCCCGGCGCTATGGTGTATTGCAACACGCGTCCCTAAAAAAGAAATAAGCTCCTCTTCCAATTTCCGCAGATGTGCATCCTTTGCCTTCTTCTTTTTTTTGATACTACTTTTTGAAACATCGGCGATAGCTCTCTCAACATCACGTACCGACAGCCCCTGATTAATAATTTTTTCATAAAGCGCTTCCTGCTCTTCCATGGATACGCTTAACAGCAACTTTGCATGTCCAACATTTATTTTTCCATCCTGAAGCGCTTCCTGCATATGTTCGGGAAGATTAAGCAGGCGTAAAATATTGGCAACTGTTGCACGGTCTTTCCCAACCCTGTCAGAAATTTCTGATTGTTTTAATTTAAACCGTGTGGACAGTATCTTATATGCTTTTGCTTCTTCAATGGGGTCTAAATTGGTGCGCTGTATATTTTCTATAAGCGCCAGGGTAAGGTTTTGTTCTTCGGAGGTATTCATGACAATAGCTCTGATGGTGGGCTTCCCCAGAAGTTTACATGCACGCCACCTGCGTTCACCAGCAACGATGAAATACTCATCGCCCTGTTTGCGCACAATGATTGGCTGCAGCAGCCCAACATGCTGAATGGACTGTGCAAGCCCTGCAATCTCTGCCTGATCAAAATGCACACGCGGCTGTTCTGGATTTGGCATTATTGATGCAACCGGTATTTCCACAATGCGATCCTTATCCTGCAATAATACCTTTTCAAAATCGCTTGCCGGTGTTGGCGAAGTGGTGATAATTGCACCCAAACCCTTGCCCAATACTTTTTTAGCCATTGTTCACATCCTCATTCATAATAAATGTTGACATACATTATCATTGCCAGCTTTCAGTAGAGCTGCACCATCACCAGTAGTACAAAATGTAACCGGTCATGGCAACAGGTCACCGTGAGCGTAAAAGCTCCATTGCTAATTGTTCATAGCTTACACTGCCGCTTGATGACCTGTCATATAAATTTATTGGCTTGCCAAATGAAGGCGCTTCAGAAAGCCGTACATTCCGTGGTATTATTGCAGCAAAAACTTTGTTCTGGAAAAATTGTTTAACATCAGCAACAACCTGTTGCGAAAGGTTGGTGCGCGGGTCATACATGGTAAGCAGCACACCTTCAATTTCCAGCTCTGGATTAAGGGTGTCCTGCACCATTGCTATAATCTTAAGCAACTGACTCAAACCCTCAAGCGCATAGTATTCACACTGTAGTGGAATAATAACCGAATCTGAAGCAACAAGGCTATTTAACGTTAAAACACCCAGTGACGGAGGGCAATCAATAAAAATAAAATCAAAGGTATCCCGAACCTTTTGAAGCGCACGCTTCAGCAGGTACTCCTTGTCATCCATGTCCATAAGCTCTACCTGTGCACCTGCCAGATTCATATTTGAGGGTACAATATGTAAATTGTCGATAGTTGTTTTATAAATAGCAT
Source organism: Spirochaetota bacterium (assembly GCA_035420565.1). Lineage (GTDB taxonomy): Bacteria > Spirochaetota > UBA4802 > UBA4802 > UB4802 > UBA4802. The sequence continues at coordinate 2,260 of DAOLVF010000146.1, forward strand.
CTTCGACGGGAAGCTGACCTATCAGGACTTCATACACAGTGGTTTCCATCTCCTCAACATTGACGCCCAGCCCAAAACCTGCATTAGCCTGGGGATCAATATCCACAATCAGCACACGCTTTCCCTTTTCCGCTAAAAAGGCAGCTAAATTTACTGCTGTCGTGGTTTTCCCAACTCCCCCTTTTTGGTTGGATATTGAAATAATCTTACCCATGGCAAGCTCCCTTATAATTAATTCTATTATTCCATTAACAGGCTAAACACCTGTATCAAAACATACCTTTCATATTGTCAGATTGCATCCACACAGTGAACATCGCACTGTGACTTATTCCTTATATATACATCCGTCAATGTTATTTTATACCGGATTTGGAATCCGCATCCCTACCATAAATCTATGATACTATAATTTCAAAAAGTCTATACAAATGTACACATCCGTCATTTCAGAATGCAAGCTTTTTCCTCAGCTACAAAAAATATTATTTCTGTTTATTCAGGATATGACCATCTCTAAACCAGTATCTGCGCTTACCGGTAAAACGACGTGGATTTAATCTCTTCCAGGTAAGACCAATTACCATAACTATCGCTAAAGCACCTGCACTTACCTTAACCACCGGATTGTAGGGCACCATACGTTTGCCTTTAGCTATAACAAGCGAAAACGGCTGGTAAGGAATTCGTGCCGCCTGATATACACTGACAATAACCTCACGCGGGGTTGCATTGTAAAACGTGATTTGTTTTTGCTGTCCGCTATCCCATGAACCTATGATCGTTTTTCCTGCAACAATATCAACCTGTAAGGAGCAGTCAGAAGGGAGATATATGGTAGCAGTTCCTCGTGGCAATGTACACTTGTAGTTCCTGACATATTCATCTGATGTAAACGTATCGACAACTGAAAACACCACCTTTTGCCCCCAATACCATGCATGATAAAGCATTTCATCAAGCAAAGCACCATATGCCACCCTGAAAATAAAGTAGCGCATATACAGGCTGTCTATCTCCGAATGATATACCGAGTAATATACCCGCCCTTTCCCATACTGTTTGTAGAAGGCTAACGGTCCTTCACGCTCGCCCTGCACAGTGGGGAAATAACCTTTTGCCAGTATCACAGCATCAGCATTTTCTAATGCAACCCATCCATTATAGCTGACCGGAAGCTGTATATCATTTCTCATAACAAAGGAAGCAAAATCATCATTCAAAAAACAATGGATCTGACCGCCTGTACCAAAATGGGGGAAGTTGTTAAAAAATGACAGTGAGCATCCCATTGTTTCAACAAACTGATACGAATATCCTGCTGCATATAGCCGTCCGCCATTGTTGACAAAATCCTGCAATAAAGCGTTTAATCGTTTATAGTCAATACCCGCATAATCATCTTTTAATGACACTCCCTCAATACGCTGTCCATGAGCCATAACCTGTATACTTGTTTCTGGTGGCTGCTCTACACCACAGGGAATAAACACTGCATCAAATCCTGAGAGGCTATCGTTTGCCACTGCCCATCCACGCTTTACAATGTATGGTATATGGTACTTATCAAGATGTACGGTAAGATTATCATGATACGACTTCAATACAAGCACGCGTGGTGCAGCGGATAATGGCAATGATAGCAATAGCATCAACAATAACAGCGCTATCCTCATGCAAGCCCCCGTATCTGCGTTAAAATCCTTGTTCGCTCATCTAAATGACCATAGAGCCTGTCATTTAAACAAAGGTGAGCAACCTGCAAACAAAAGGCTGTCATCTGTGGGAATACACCATCGCGCAGTGTAGCATGAATGACAGGTTTGTGCAGTAATAATTTTGACATAGCCCTTGATTTTGTAAATCCACTGATCAAACAATCAGAAAATGGTATAGGGGTTGCTTCATCATCGTCAAAGGGTAACACGCCTGAAGTTCGTGCAGAAAATGCTGTTCGCATGATTACATCATTGCTCCCCGGCGCTCCGTTCAATATCCAGTTGCGGTGACGGTTATACAGCATAAACAATTCAATCCCCATATCATAAAACATATCACCAATCACAGTCATAAACCGTTCAATGGGGTATAATGACTTTTTCTTTTTGTTTATCCCTTCAATTAATTCATCAC
>DAOLVF010000147.1:0-2791 GCA_035420565.1 Spirochaetota bacterium
ACAAGCCGTGTATTAGATATAGCCCGAAATACTTTAAAGGCTAAAATGAAGAAATACAATATTGATATGTAATAATTATCATATTAAGGCAAATACTATGAGGGCAGATATGAATAATAAACCAAGAAGGAGAGCTACGTAAATAAATAACATATTTTCATTGCTTTCTTCTTTTTTTTGTTCTACCTTTTCGATGTCAATTTTTACGTTTTCTTCTTCAATTATTTTAACCATTACATTTTTTGCTACAAGTGCATAGATAGCATAACCGCCACTGGAAAGAGGAAATTTTTCTTTTATGCGGGCATTGACAGGCAGATATTCACCATCACTTGTTATAGCATTAAACATGCGTGCTATTCTATCTGATACGGGATCCTTTCCTGTAAGCATTACAGAAATTTTTTCACCCTGCTTAATGTCATTTATATATTTTCCCTTAACAGGTGATACAATGACCGAACCCGGAATAATATATTCAACCTGTGATTCTATCTCGCGCATTTTCATTTCATCAGGGGTTAATATTGCCTCATCAGCTTTCTGTCTATCCATTAACTCCATGGGAATATCTTCATTTTCAAGTTCAAGTGATGTCGTCCTGTCTATCTCTATTTGACAGTCAGCATTCATTGAAAAATATTTGCCAATTATCTCCTCAAAAAGCTCTGACACTAACTGCATATTGCCTGTTTTAATTGGTTCATAGATATTATATCCTTCAATTGCATCAGCTAAATGATTGGCAAACTTTGATGACTCGCCTCCTGAAGCACCTAATTCGGCAGCAATATCACCAAACATGGCATAAAATTGCTTCCACCTATCAAAGATACGTATTTTATTATATATATCAGTATAGGTAGTAACTATCGCATTGATATTAATAATATAATTGCTTTCAATATTGAGAAACACATAGAATGCACCAACTTTACTGGCTTTAAATTTTCCTTTTATTACCGCCACATCCTGAAAAATCCCTGCAACCATCTGCTGGGCCTTTTCCAGATTCCCATTGGTATATTGTAAAGCTCTATTAATAAGCTGGGTCTGATCACTCAAAGAATCATATTGCTTATCGTCCGGCATCTATATTATTACCTCTTCATCAGCTAAACTTTTTTCAATTATTTCATATTTTTTTTGTGGTGTCAGGTTAACAATGCGTTTTATACATTGTATTACCTGTTCTTTATAATTACCAGGTATCTCCAGTACAAAATAACCACTTTCAAGATTATTAATAATGTGTACTTTATTTTCTGGAACTTTTATACCAAGCAATGGCCCAAAATATTTAATAATAAATTCGGGCGTTATGTATTTAATAAATAACCTTGTAACACCTATTTTTATTCTTCTCATTGGTTTAAATTGCTGGTATTTACTTTTTACTAATTCATCAAATGACGATGGATTTTTAGCTATGATAATAGCTATGATATCCTGTTCTGGCGATTCAATTACAGTGATATAACTGTAAAGATTTTTATATGAAGCCAGCAATCCAAACAGCGAATCATCTTCTCCTGAATCTTTTTTTTTAATTATCTGTTTCATAGAGTAGCATTCTATTATAGTATCAAAAAATAAATGCCGTTATTGCAAGAGCTATCGCCTGCAATGGAGCGTCACTTTTTAACTCAATACTATATATAAAGGCATTATTAATCAAGTATTTTACTAAACGCAGTAAAAAACATAACTGTCATCTATTTTTCTGATAGCTCTTGCTTTATGAAGATTTGAACACACAGTGTTTGCCTCATCTCTGGACAAATGCAAAAAAGAAGCAATATCATCAGATGTAGCCTGTCTGTTGATAACAAAATATTCAATAATGTCTTTTTCAATTTCAGAAAGCCTCCCCAGAGCATGGCATCCGTTTTTACATAGTCTATCGGTCATAAGAATATATCGTTCATGTTCTTTCTCCATACTGATTACCTGACCCACAATGTATTCAACATTGTCACTTATATTGATAAGTTTACCATAAAAAGGAGTTTCATTTGTTTGCGACAGTTTTACAAGAGGGACAAGACATTCATCAACAAAGGAAGCATCAACTGCTCGTATGCCGTCAAAATCTATGATGACAACCTCGTGGGGAGCAATATGTTGCAATTTTTCTATAATCTTTTGAAACAGCAATCTTCCAACATAGCGTGTAAATAGATCCGTACTTTTACGGGTTACGCTAATGCCTTGCGCTAATTTTTTTATTTCTACAATCATGCATTTATCCAGCAAGTGTTATTGAAAACTGTGTTCCCGGGAATGTTGGGCAGTCATCCTTTAAGAAAATATAACTTCCCTTTGCCGCACGCTTATGGTGCAGCACACTGATATATGCATTTTCAGATCGTAAAAATATTGATCCTTTAAGCTGTTCCATTATCGCATTAACCTGGCATAGTCCATAACCATAGCGTCGTTTACTTGACAATGGTGTGGTCAATACCGCTTCAAGCAACTTTGCATTGGACAAACTCAAAACCATGGGTAAGTGCTCAAACGATCCGGGAACGCCAATCCCTGAATCAACAATAGCAATCCTGAAAATACGTTCATTCATATAGGTATAACTCTGGATGACAACAAACCCTGAATCAAGACTATGTTCAAAAATATTCTGACATATTTCGGATATAACAGTAACAAGATGGTCTATCGTTGTCAGGGTAAACCAGTTTTTTAAAATGACGATTGCCCGTTTTCGGAATGTAGCTATAACCTTTGCAATAACCTTTACGCTTTCTTTTTCCTTCCCGGGGATTTCAATAAT
>DAOLVF010000147.1:2891-4276 GCA_035420565.1 Spirochaetota bacterium
ATATAATGAACAATAACTATCGAACATAAATTTTTTATGCTTACAGATCATGAAATTGAAACCCTGATTACAAAACTGCGTAATAAATATAATGATTACGCACATAAATACAATGCCCGCTGGTTTTCCGTCGATGCCTTTGAAGAGCGTTTGCAAACCGCATTGCGTAATAAAATCAACATGGAGGCTTTTATTGTTGCTGAAATTGCACACTTTGAAAAAATAAAACAACGCTATGAGCAAAAAAACACTACAAGCTTCAGCACAAAAGTTGATGCGCTCATTGAAGAGCTCACTGCCAGGATCAACCATTATCCAGAGATAGCATTCCATCCAGAAGCCCATTTTGAAATAATGCACATGTATGGTGCGTGTAACCAACTGCTGGAGCTGTATTTTCCAGTATTATGGCTTATCATTGATGACAGGTCAACGGTGTATAATTTTGAACAACAGCTTCACTATCTTTGTGGACGTACATCTGAAAAAGAATCAAAGCGGATAGAAGATCATATTGCACTATTAAACCGTCATGGTGTAAAAAGCATTGAAATAGAAAAAAATAAAAATGAATATTTAAAAGAGTGCGCATTTTTGCTTCATGCCATACATGAGTGGTTAAACAATATTCTTAATAACTATGACACTACTCCTCTCAATTTTTCAAAACTTTATATACGTGGCGACAAAAAACACAAAATAATAAGTTTGTTTAACAACGAGACATGCCGCTCGGCACTTGCAACAATACAAAACTATATCCATCAAATAATAGAAGATTTTAGACTGCAGGCATTTAAAAAAATTTAGGTTTTCTTAATACAGATAAGGGTAACATCATCCTCCAGCGGTGCATAGCCGGTAAATTCGTACATGCTGCCGCAAATGGAATGCAGCATATCCATAACAGGTTCACCGGAAAATGCCATAATATTATTTTTTAAACGCTCAAAACCATATAATTTTCTCAATTCAGGGTCCATGGATTCAATAATTCCATCAGTATATAACAATAGCATGTCTTTACTGTTCATGTTCAGAATAGAGTCTTTAAACTCTATGTTATAAAATATTCCTACTAAAGGGCCTGTATTCTGAATTTCCTCTATACTCTGGTTTGCACTGTTAAAGTAGTACAGCGGCGGATGACCCCCTGATGCATACACAATCTTCCCATCAGGATATAATCTAACAATAACAATGGTACCATAGTAGAAGAGCCCTTTCCCATCTATTGCCATCTGTTGATTTAGTTTATACAGCACCTGTGCAGGGTATATATTCTCTTTACTATAAGTTCGTATTAATGCGCGTATGGCATTGCCGATATATGATGAAGCAACCCCATGCCCCGACACATCACATAACACTATCTGAAAAATATC
>DAOLVF010000148.1:0-1759 GCA_035420565.1 Spirochaetota bacterium
CCCTATGCAGCCTATGATGCACAACTTGCTACCATCATTCAATCCATCAATAACGAAAATCCGGTATTTACCATACACTCCGGAAACATTGTACACGGCGGTACCATCGCTATGGGAATACATGAAAAAGATATAGAAACACAATATAAACAGTTTTACCGCTATTGCAGTAAACTCAACAGTATACTTTTTACCGCCTGTGGACCCCAGGATACTTACAATAACTCCACCCGGTTGTACACACGCTTTACACAAAAGCAGGCATGGTATTCATTTAACTATGGCAGCCATCACTTTATTGTACTGTACAGTGAGGACAACAATGTGCTTAAACTTCCTCAACAGGAGCTTCAGTGGCTTCATGATGATGTAAAACAAAATCAGCATGCCAGTAAAGTTGTTTTTTGCTATTTTCTGCCAGCCATACATAAAAACAACTCACAAACATTCATACATAATGATTATCAGCATTTACACACCATGCTGAAACAGTACAATGTTATTGCCTTTATTGGTGTCACAGGAATTTCATCACCGGTAACTATCGACACCATTCAATATATTCCTGTTCCGTGCGATAATACTTTTACCAATAAATATAAAAAAGCTATACGCTATTATATCGTTGACTTTAACGGCAACTACATTAAACTTGTTCCACGATATTTGTAACAGTAAGGTGGGTTATGCAGCGCGAAATATTGTTTGATTCCATCCACGAGTTTATAAACACATTACGTACCAACGATATTACAAAAGTTGCCTTTACGCAAATCAATGAAAAGCGCGCACGAGAGGTTGCACCCGGCACGTTACAGGTGGTTGATGTTGCAACAGCAGAAATTCTTGCCTATAAAGATGCAACTATCTATAAATATAAAAGAGACAACGCTGATTTACCGCAACTGTATGCCATGCTTCAGAGTCAGGGATTTGAATTAATAAAACGAAGCAGAAATATAGTATAATGCAAGCGATAGTTACTATAGAAAACCTTACCATTGCATTTACCAGCATGTACGGAAAAAACTATGCCGTTCGTGATCTCTCCCTGCAAATACCCAGAGCAAAAACATTAGGGCTTGTTGGCGAATCAGGATGCGGAAAATCGGTAACTGCATATTCATTGTTGCAGTTAGTTCCAAAGCCCGGTGTCATTGAAAAAGGTGCAATCATGTACAATACCCTGAACCTTTTGCAATGCCCGGATGCAACATTGCAGTCCATACGCGGCAAAAACATTTCAATGATATTTCAGGAACCAATGACATCGCTTAATCCTGTATTTACTATTGGATATCAGGTCCAGGAAGCGGTTGAGCTCCATTTACATTTACAGAAAGCTGAAGCAAAAGATTACACCATTGCATTACTGGGAAAAGCAGGAATTCCCAGCCCTTCCAGCCGATATTACTCGTATCCTCACGAGCTATCAGGTGGTTTGCGACAGCGTGCAATGATTGCCATGGCGCTTGCGGCAAAGCCTGAACTTTTAATTGCCGATGAACCAACAACAGCGCTTGATGTTACCATTCAGTCACAGATACTTGACCTGCTGCTGACACTGCAAAAAAGCCAGCATATGTCCATGTTGCTCATCACACATGATTTAGGGATAGTTGCAAACGTTGCCGATGTCATTGCCATAATGTATGCCGGAGAAATTGTAGAGATAGCACCAACCAGAGAAATATTTAATAATTTTTTACACCCCTATACACAGGGGCTTATGAGCTGTATACCTTCACTGCACAAAAAA
>DAOLVF010000148.1:1859-4263 GCA_035420565.1 Spirochaetota bacterium
TTCCTGTTGAATATTAATTTCACTGTATCATTTTTACAACATCAGCCCGCGATGCTGATAATTCCAATGCCAGTTAGTATAATCAACGCTGCGATACCATGCTGTAATAGATTCTTTTCGCCAAAGAAGATAGAACCAAATATAATGCCTATCAGCATGCTGGAACGCTTAACAGCAACCATGTAGCTTACCGGAGCTATCGCCACAGCAAGCATGTGGAATGTTATCATAATCCCCTGCGTTAATCCAATAACAATATTGTTTTTTGTAAAAATATTTTTGATAGAATCAACACAGGCACACCATATACCAAGAATAATAACCATTATGGTAAAATACACAGCGCCAAAAAAAGCGGGGCTTGAGTACATAACACCCATCTTGCCAAAATTTGCGGTGATACTATACAAAAACGCCACGATGAGCATCATTAACGAACCCTTATCATGGAAAACCGTTTTCAATGGCACCAGCAAACTTTGACCACGCTGAAAATAAAGGCTATACGTTCCCAGAACAACACATACTATACCAATAATCCCAGATAGGGACGCCCTTTCATGTAATAGCACCCATGAAGTTATAATAAGAAGAAGCGGGGTAAACGCCAGAAACGGGAGTGTCCTGTACATGGGTGATATCTGTAAGGCACGCATATATAAAACAAGTGCAACCACCTCAATAGGCGGTGAAAGCAACAATGCATAGATGATATCACCATTGATAGCAGGGATACCATTTACAAGAGCTATCGCCCATAACACCGGTAATGAAAAGAAGACACGCCCGGCAGCAATGGTTGCAGGATGCATTGCTGGTGCGTTTTTAACCAGCGCATCACCAATAGCAAGGAACAATGCACATAACAAAGCATAAACAATCCAGATAGAAAGCCTCCCTTTAATAACACTATGGACAAAGGTTTTTTATGTTCATGGACTTTCGTCAATAGAAAAATATAGTGTAAAACACATATATTCCATTATTAAATTTCATAGTACCGCTGTAGATTTTTATATGACAATGCTTCCAGTATATGCCGTTTTTCAATGGATTCCGCATCATCAAGATCGGTTATGGTTCGTGCAACCTTAAGGATTCTAAAAAAACTGCGAGCAGATAGATTCATTCGCTTTATTGCCAGTTCAAGAATTGATTCACACTCGCCATTGATGGCACAAAATTCTTTGACCTCATCGCTTGTCATACGTGCATTGCAGGTTGTTGTTCTTCCGGAAAAACGCTGCCGCTGTTTTTCGCGTGCCTTGACCACCCGTTCCCTTACCCTTGCCGAGCTTTCAGCATTGCTTTTGCCCAGTAAATCCTTATAGGGAACCCTGCCTACAAGCACCTCGATATCAATACGGTCAAGTATGGGCCCGGCAATCTTTGAAAAGTAATTGCGTATTTTACCCGTTGTACACTTGCATGGTATTTCAGGGTCAAAGAGGTAGCCGCACTGGCACGGGTTGCTGGATGCAACAAGCATAAAATCGGCAGGGAATGTCATGGTTCCCAGCGCACGCGATATGGTAATCTGGCAATCCTCAAGTGGCTGACGCAATGCCTGTATCACATCGTTACGAAATTCAACAAACTCATCTAAAAACAGTACGCCATTATGAGCTAATGATACCTCGCCAACATTGGGTATTTTGCCTCCGCCAACCAGCGCTGCATCAGAGCTGGTATGGTGCGGGGCTCTGAACGGTGGCATATAAACCAATCCCTGCCCATGAGCAAGCACACCACCAACCGAATGTATCATGGTGGTCATAATTGCCTGCTCTTTGGTAAGCGGCGGTAAAATGCCTGGAACGCACCGCGCAAGCATGGTTTTCCCTGAACCTGGCGGTCCATACATCAAAATATTGTGCCGTCCGGCAGCAGCTATCTCCATGGCACGTTTGGCTGTTTCCTGACCCATGACGCTTGCCATATCAAGGTAGCCATTCCATGAGCTATCGCCACTTACATGTTCTGTATATGGCTGCATGCTACCATTGCAGGCTTCTATTGCCTGAGCAATATCCTTTACAGGATACACCTTGATCCCTTCTATAGCCGTTGCCTCATTGCGGTTTTCATACGGAACAATAATCTCTTTAATACCGGCATGGTACAAAGCAATTGCCATTGCAATAACACCTTTAATGGGCCGCACCCTGCCATCAAGCGAAAGCTCACCAACCATGGGTATGGTAAGCTGTGTACTCTCAACCTGCCCTGTTGCCACCAGAATGGAAACCGCAATGGGCAAATCAAGATTTGCTCCTTCCTTGCGATAGCCGGCAGGTGCTAAATTAACAATAAAATTTTTGGGCGGAAATTCAAATCCTGAATTTTCAATTGCCGAACGGATTCTGTCCTTTGATTCACGGATAATGGAATCAGGCAGCCCAAC
>DAOLVF010000149.1:0-4193 GCA_035420565.1 Spirochaetota bacterium
CTAGAATCGCACTCTAGAGGCCGAGGGTTCGACTCCCTTCAGCTCCACAGGCATAGTATAAATATTTTTTGTCCTTTCATTGCGCTTCATGCATGCACAGCTCAATACATACTCAAACAACATCTCATACTGCAACCGTGTTGTGTGCCTCTACCAAAATTTATTTAACAGGGTTAATGGTAAAAAGATCGTGCTTATTATTGACATTGATGGTAAAAAAAGTATTGGCATTAATATCGGTATAATAGGATGGCATCACATCCATAACGGGACTAATCAATGCTGTCATCCGGTGTGTGTTTTCATCCATATACGATGCACATACAGTAATGCTATCGATACTATAATCCTGCCTTTTGATCAAATTCCTGAAAACAGTATTATCAAAGCCGCTTAATGATATGGTCTTCTTTTTCTTCACTCTGTTCACTACATTTGAACCCTGCGTTTTATCATCAACTATCCCCCTATTAACTTTACCCCATCGCCATGTATCAATATATGGTCCAATAGTATAGTTAAAATAATTTAAAGAATGCAAAAACGCCCTGTCAAAGATAAGGTCACGTGATTCCAGTTTTCCCACAGTAGCAGTATCATCAAAATAGGGTGATTTATCCTCCTGAAAAATCCTTAAAAATTCTGGTTCAAAGATCATATAATACTGCAACATATCACCTACAGTATACGGGAGTTCATCGGTAAATGTTTCTTTAACAAGCGATGTTATGATGGCATTATACAATGTAGGCGCTACATAGTCTTTGTCCATGGTAAAATTCCACTCCTGAAAATAAATGTTTGCCAATTTAGCCGATGTAATGGGCATTTTTCCCAGAAGATTGTTCATTATAGACAGGTATTGCTGTGCAGCAGGATATTTAATATCAGTAAGCAATGATGCAACATCATTATTCCGGTAGATAGCAACCTGTGACATGGCATCCTGTATAGTTTTTAATCGCATCAGATTATTAAATGCCATCATTTTCTGGACAGCAAATGATGGATTCTCTATCATTTCACTGCCTGCTACAAGCATATCCATCTGTTGAACATCAAAAAGGTTGGCTACCGTTTTTGCAATCAGCGCTTTTTGTGGTGTTGCAAGCACAGGGCTATCATTATCTGTTATGGTATTGCCTGCGATTATCTGAAAAGAGGTCACCCCATCCTGAACTACAAAAATTCTTGGTTGACCCTTATAGTCTTTTACAGTATTGATATAATCATTGCAGGACGTCGCAAATGGTGCATCAAGCATTGCATTAAAATATCCCTTCTCTGGACTTATATAGGCAAGTGCAATAACGGTATCTTTTACTGATTCTTCAAATGCATCCGATATAACCGCGCCAGTATCAGTAAATCGTGACACATAGTTTAATGATTGTTCTTTCAAAAACTCTTTATAGCCTGTTGCACTTTGATAATAAACAATGGTATTGTTTGTTCGCGTGGGGTGCTTGCAAAAAATCTGTGTATCAGCCATCACAGAAAATGATGCAAAGCGCACAGCATCCGTTTCCCCTGCAATAATATATGGCAATCCTGCAAAGGTATAACCCTGAATTGTATTTTTTTCAATTTGTATAATAACCGGATAGATTAAGGGGTATATAGAAATGCTGTGTTCATAGCTCAAACATAGTGTAGCATTATCAGTATCCATGACACGCGCTGGTAATGCAATAGCAAATCCCCTGTCATACGAACCATACAGCCCAAAAAGTGAGGCAAGTGCATTTCGTAGTTTTTTTATCTGTCTGATTATTGTATCATCATCAGGGGAATAACTGCGAGCAATTTTTTTATTGTGAATTTCACGACTCATCAATGGATAGTCACCATCATGAACGGGGAAAAACAGCTCGGTATTTGTTAAAAATGCATTGGCAAATTCAAGGAACAGGGATATGCGCACAACATCCGCAACCTCCCATGGTTGTGATGCATTCCCAACTGCCCATTTTTCTTTATAGGTGTTGATGCCATCGACATACCGTTGTAAATAATTTTTATAGGTGGGCGATAGTTCCCTGGTAATTGTTGCAGCTTTTTTATGCAACCCCACCGCCAGAACAAGCTTATCGATTGCCTCATAATGAGAAATACCGTTATGGACAGATGTGCCATGTGCCATAATCCGTAAAAACTCAATCTGCCTTAATCTATCACGTGCATGAGCAAAGCCCAATCCAAAGAAGGCATCATCGCGAGTTTTTGCTTGAATAAACGGATATTCTTTATCTAAACGATAGATGCATACAGGATCGCTTATTGGTGCTGTAATGGTATCCCTGTGCGATTGTGAGAAAAAAAATCTATATATGCCAGAACAGAGCACTATAACAATAACTATCAAACAGATGCTCATTGTTAATGTTTTCCTTTTCATGGTTAACAATCCATGCTTAAAATTCAAATGCAAGTGCTCCTAATCTGTTTTCTACTTCCTGTAAAATCCTTTGCTCATCCTTCTCATCCTTTGCCTCAAATGTTGCCGAAAACCGCACAAAATGGCCGGCATCATCCCATGGCACTGACGATATCAGGCACTCTTTAATCAAATATTGTGAAAAAGCTTCAGCATTGTCAAAAACAATTCCATTTTTTGTTCGTCCGGGAACCTCAACATAAAGATAAAAGGTGCCGCCCGGCATGTGCGCGTCAAACCCTAATCGCTGTAATGTTCTGGCAAGCGATACTAATCGGCGTTTATATTTTGCTTTAATTTTTTCAGTAAGTTCAGGATGTTCCAGCGCTGTTATAGATGCCTTTTGAATTGCCTTAAATTGACCCGAATCATAATTATCTTTGACAGTAGCAAATGCTTTTACCACAAGACTGTTGCCAGCAACAAATGCCATACGCCATCCCGTCATATTAAATGCTTTTGAAAGCGAATGTATTTCAACTCCCACCTCTTTTGCACCGGGAATGTGTAAAAATGACAGCGGTTTGCCATCATAGGTTAACGCTGCATAGGCAGCATCCTGCACTACCACAATACTATTTTTTAATGCAAATTCTATAACCTCTTTATAAAAATCTTCTGTTGCCACAGCACCGGTTGGATTGTTAGGATAATTAATAACAATGACTCTGGCTCTCTTTACAATATTGTCAGGTATAGCATAGATATCCGGTAAAAAATTATTCTGCTTGAGCAATGGCAGAGCATACACCTCGCCGCCGTACCACTGTGCATGTGTTCCAAAAACAGGATAGCCGGGTACCGTCATAAGACATACATCACCAGGATTAATAAAAGCAGAGGGCAACATGGCAAGTGCTGATTTTGAACCAATAGCATGATTGACCTCGGTTTCCGGATCAATACCATCAACATCAAAAACCTGCTTTAAATAGTTACTGGCAGCATGTTTAAATTCAGGTATGCCATTATCGGCATAGCCTCTGTTTTCGGATTTATATGCTTCTTTACATAACGTTTCTATAACTATATCAAATGCCTTCTCATCAGGTTCGCCAACACCTAAATCAATCAGTTCCCTGCCAGGATTATGTTTCAGTGCCTCGCGCCTGGCCATTTTGATCTTTTCAAATTTATAAATTTTGTCTTCTTTCCCAAAATTTTTTCCACCTATCCGTTCGGCAAATAACCGCTGAATGTACGACTCCATAACGATCCATCCTCCTGAAAAGTAAAATCATTAACCTCACCCCGGCCTCTCTCCTTCGCAAGGCGAGGGGAGCATTGTCCCCCATCCTTATATAAGGAAAGGCATGAAGGTTGAGGTTTGCAATATGTTCATCCCATTTGACCGCATAGCAATGCGCTTCTATATACCCATCATCATTGTTTTACCTTTGAAATGTTAGCCTCTACTATCTCTACAACGTATTGCTGTCCTAACAATTTTAAAAATCGTTTAAAAACACCCACTACATGGATAGTATCACCTGGTTTTAACTTTGCAATACTGTCGATATCTTCTTCATTTCGCCAATTTCTGGTATGGATATGACACTCAATGCTTCCTGACGGGTGATCCACCGTGGCAACAACACAAAAATTATAATCTATGTTTGTTGAAGGTACAACCTCTTTTACCACCGCTTTTTTTATAATGACACGCTTCTTTTCAAGCTCCTTCAAAAGCATATAGCCTTCTGCCGGGTTCTGGGCGGCATCAATTGCATTTTTTTGTGCAATCACTTCATCAAAC
>DAOLVF010000150.1:0-2734 GCA_035420565.1 Spirochaetota bacterium
TGTTACTGCACAACCCTGCCCGCCACCTATACATAATGTTGCTATGCCTTTTCTGGCATCACGTTTTATCATTTCATGAATCAGTGTTGTTAATATTCGTGCACCCGATGCACCAATGGGATGTCCTATTGCGATAGCTCCTCCATTAACATTGACTCTTGATATATCCCATCCCATCTCTTTATTAACAACCACAGCCTGAGATGCAAAAGCCTCATTTGCTTCAATTAAATCTAAATCCTGCACTTTCCATCCTGCTTTTGCAAGAGCTTTCCTGCTTGCAGGTATTGGACCGGTCCCCATGATTGCAGGATCAACACCTGCTGACGCGTACGATGCAATACGGCATAAAGGCTTAATCCCCAGCTCTTTTGCTTTATCTGCTGACATGACTACTGCAGCCGCTGCGCCATCGTTAATCCCGCTTGCGTTCCCTGCGGTTACCATACCATCCTTTTTAAATGATGGCTTTAATTTTGATAATGCTTCCAGTGTTGTTCCAAAGCGGGGATGTTCATCAGTATCAAAAATTTTTTCTCCTTTTTTATCCTTTACTACAACAGGGACTATCTCATCTTTAAACCTGCCAGATTTAATGGCAGCCTCTGCCTTTGTCTGGCTTGCCAGTGAAAATTTATCTAATTCCTCACGAGTCAGCTTCCAGCGCTCAGCCACATTTTCTGCTGTTATTCCCATATGATATTGATTAAATGCATCCCACAAACCATCTTTTATCATGATATCAACTATTTTATCGTCACCCATTCTATATCCCCACCGTGCTTTTGGTAAAGCAAACGGGGAAGCGCTCATATTTTCTATCCCACCGGCAACAATAATTTCTGCATCGCCTGCTTTAATAATCTGAGCAGCCATACTGATGGATCTAAGCCCGGAAGCGCATACCTTATTGATAGTCATAGCCGGCACTTCATGAGGTATACCAGCATGGATCAATACCTGCCTGGCTGTATTCTGTCCCAAACCTGCCTGCAACACATTTCCCAGTATAACATTCTCTACCTGTTGAGGTGACAGCCCGGCTCGTTTTACAGCTTCCCTGACTACAATAACCCCCAGATCAACTGCCGAAACATCCTTCAATGCTCCGCCAAAAGTACCTACTGGTGTTCGCACTATTGACGCTATTACAACATCCTTCATAAAGACCTCTCATTATTAAAAATTTTTCATATTAATTATTATAAAATTATTACAACAATCTGTACAATTGATGTAATACTAATAAACTGTTGCCATGTTGTAAAGAAAAAATAATATTTATTGACAATACGTAAGTATGCGTATCGAGTAAGTACTCACGTATCGTATTTCTTACTGCATCTATACCGTAGTGTTTGAGTACTTGCATGATAGCAGGTCATGGCTGCCGATTACTATTCTCAGTACCATGAGTTGTGCAATTTTTTTACAGGAACTATCGCCATGAAAATACTTAAAATTTTTGGTCTTTGTTTGTTGATTGTTATTGTCACAACAGCACTCATCATAGCATTATGGTTTATACGTTCCAATACTTCAGAGGTTAAACATTCACTTGCACTCGAAATATGGGATGCCGTCAATGATGGTTGATTTTAGCCATACATTCTAACGGTGTATATTTTTACTATTAATGACTACAATCCTCTCTCTATTTTTTGTGTACACATATTTATCAAGTAGAGGGTACATTCATGCAAAAGCGTGGTATAACGCCTCTGCAATCTTAAGCATATCAATAGCAATAAACATTAATGTTATTAATGTTCGTTGCTGGATAGTAAAATATTTTTTATTGTTTCTGTAAGCATCATACCGCTTCGTTCATTGCAATGGATATTGTCAGGAGTAAACAGCAAACCTCTTCTATCTGCGATAGCATTCCAGCTACGCCAACAAAGATAATGTTGCACAATTGATGTATACATAAACCATTCATTGAATGTGTATGGTGGTATATCCTTTTTGCCATGTTGTATAAGTTCAGTGGAAAGGATTTCATTGAACGGTATATAGAGCACTTTTTTTTCTGCTGCTATCTGTTTTATAATCTTTGAGTACTCCATCGCCAGCGTAAAGGGAACACTGTCACAATTTTCACCCAATGGCGGTATGGAGATAAGCACTATAGTAGCATCAGTTTTTGCCTTCAGGATATCAACCAGTTTGTTATAATTGTCGGCAAACCACTGCTTTGTTGCCCTTTGGGGAAGCTTCCATAATTTATTGTACCTATTATACTCATCATCCGAAAGCGATCCTTTCAGATCGTTTGTTCCAATTAAAATAAATACATAGTGCGGCTTTACTGCTACTACTTTATCAACAA
This sequence comes from Spirochaetota bacterium, assembly GCA_035420565.1. Classification (GTDB taxonomy): domain Bacteria; phylum Spirochaetota; class UBA4802; order UBA4802; family UB4802; genus UBA4802. The sequence continues at coordinate 2,333 of DAOLVF010000150.1, forward strand.
CCTGTAAAAGGTTGTACACCAGCCTGCTGTTAACACCCTCATTGACAAAAATAAATTTCTTCAATGCAGCATCTTCCGCTAAAAACCTGACATAATCAAAACTAACCGCCCCATGAGTAATACTATCGCCAAAACAAATAACAATTTTTTTATCCGGGGCGATAGTTCCCTTGAGCATGGCATCAACATTATTTGAAGGTATTGTAGTTGCCCTATAAAAGACATATCCCAGCAGCAGTATACCAACAACAATGATTGCCACTATGATGATGATTGACTTCTTGAGCATACTTTTCCTCCTCATGATGCATGTAGTAAACCATGACTGATGATAGGTTACCCTATCATAATAAGCCTATAACAACATATTTGCAAATGATTTTTTAAAGAGTCACAAACTAT
>DAOLVF010000150.1:2834-4136 GCA_035420565.1 Spirochaetota bacterium
CAATCGCGGTATCGCTCCACTATTCCTTCAACACAGCTTCAAAGCCATATCAAGAGCTTCAATGATATCTTCTATATTTTCAATTCCGATGGAAAGGCGGATAAGATCGGGGGTCACCTCTGATGCTAGCAGCTGCTGCTCAGACAACTGCGAATGGGATGTGCTTGCGGGATGCAATATCAAACTCTTTGCATCGCCAACATTTGCCAGATGCGAAAAAAGCGTAATGGAATTGATAAACTTTACTGCACCGGCGTATCCGCTTTTGACACCAAAAACCACCATACCGCCAAAGCCATTGTTAAAATACTTTGAAGCATTATCATAACAACTATCGCCAGCCAGCCCTGGATAGCGTACCCATGCCACCTTTGAATGTTTTTGCAAAAATTGAGCTACCTTCAAAGCATTATCGCTATGACGCTGCATGCGCAGTGCAAATGTTTCAATTCCCTGCAAAAATAGCCATGCGTTATCAGGAGAGATGGCAGCACCTAAATTGCGAAGCGGTACCAGCCGCATTCTAAGAATAAATGCAAGAGCATTGTCATCGCCAAGATCGTGTGCAAATTGTAATCCATGATAGCCATCATCAGGCTCATTATACAAAGAAAATCTGGGATCAGTCCAATCAAAGTTACCCGCATCAACCACAATGCCACCAATGGCGGTGCCATGCCCTCCCAGCCACTTGGTAAGCGAATGAACAACGATGGTGGCACCATGTTCAATGGGTTTGAAATGATACGGAGTTGCAAATGTATTATCAACAATCATTGGGAGATGATGCTTGTGCGCAATCGCTGCTATTTCTTCAAAATCAGGTACCCCTAAGGTTGGATTTCCTATTGATTCAACAAAGATAGCCCGTGTTTTTTCATTAACAGCTTTTTCATAGGCACCATAATCATCATACGGGACAAAACGGCATGTAATGCCAAACTGTGGCAGAATTGCATCAAACATGGTATAGGTGCCACCATACAGGTTACTTGCACTTATGAACTCATCACCTGCTTTACATATATTGATAATGCTGTAAAATATTGCCGATGTCCCTGAAGCTAATGTCAATGCTGCTCTTCCACCTTCTAACAGTGCAACCCGCTGTTCAAGGACATCCTGAGTTGGATTCATCATCCGGGTATAAATATAGCCTTTTTCTTTGAGTGAAAAAAGATCTGCACCGTGTTTTGCCGAATCAAATACATATGAGCTGGTACGATATACCGGCACCGCCCGAGACCTTGTTGCATCAAGGCTCTGACCCCCATGAAGGGCAATTGTTTCTATGCGATAGTT
>DAOLVF010000151.1:0-4121 GCA_035420565.1 Spirochaetota bacterium
ATTGCAGCAGCTATGGGGATAGCCCTTGCAGCGGTAAAAAACAAGCTATCAGTTCATGATGAATTTAAAACTGAGATGGTAAGGGTATGTGATGAGTTTGCACAAACCCGCCCCACAGCAGTAAACCTTTTCTGGGCAATAAGCCGTATGAAAACAATTATTGAAAAGGCAACTGATATTCAGCATTGCAAAGAAGCCCTTGTTGATGAGGCAAAGAAGATTCATCAGGAAGATATTGCCATAAACAAAACAATTGGTGAAAACGGACAAAAGTTTCTGGATGATGGTATGACGGTGATGACATACTGCAATGCGGGTGCGCTGGCTACCGGAGGTTATGGTACTGCGCTGGGTGTTATACGCAGCGCCATAGAGCATGGGAAAAAAATAAAAGTGTATGCCTGTGAAACCCGTCCTTACTTACAGGGTGCACGTATCACCGCATGGGAGCTTTATAAAGATGGCATTGAAACAACGCTTATCTGTGATAATATGGCAGGGTACTTTATGAAAAAAGGAGAAATTAACTGTGTGATAGTTGGTGCTGATAGAATTGCTGCAAATGGCGATACGGCAAACAAGATAGGTACCTACACAATGTCCCTGCTTGCAAAGGCGCATGCCATTCCATTTTATGTTGCCGCTCCGCTATCAACCTTAGATACAAATACCATTAATGGCGATAGTATTATTATAGAAGAACGCAGCATTGATGAGGTGGCATATATTCAGGGTGTGCAGATTGCACCGGAGGGCATATTTATTAAAAATCCCGCATTTGATATAACGCCGGCTGACAATATAACAGCTATTATTACTGAACAGGGAATAGTAGAGCATCCTGCTGCAACTGGCATAGCCCCGCTTTTTAGTGTGCGATAGTTACTATTAAATTAAAAGCTGTATACCACTGCAATAAAATAAATTTTTTTAGTTGCTTTTATTCATAATGTGTAGGAGTGTAATCTATGTTATAGCGAAAAACAGCCATCTGGGTGAAATCGTTAAAAAAGAGATTAAAACTCTTGAAGCCTTAAAGCAATTGAACGGGTAGCAGTTTAAATTTGTGGGCAATGTCATTCCCGCGAAGGCGGGAATCTAATAAGGCATGTCGAGTAAAAATGAATAAATATTACATATATATGATCACCAATAGAAATAATAATGTCCTTTTCATTGGTGTAACAAATGACTTGAAACGAAGGGTTTTTGAGCACAGGGAGAAACTGGTGGAAGGATTTAGCTCAAAATATAATTGCAGCAAACTTGTGTGGTATGAGCAAACGAATAATATTGGAAGCGCTATTCTAAGAGAAAAGCAGATGAAAAAATGGAAAAGGGAATATAACAATAACATTATAAATGAGATGAATCCCGAATGGAATGATTTATATGAGACTATTCTATGAGATTCCTGCATTCGCAGGAATGACAGAAAGTATGCAGGAATGACAGAAGTGTATAAATCTATTATGGGAGGAATTATGAGGCAGGCTATCAGTATTATACCTGTTATACTTAGTATGGTGCTGTATGGTACAATCGGTGTTGCAAGGGACATTCCCTACACACTTGAAGATAGAGAACGGTTGATACGGGTTGAAACAAAATTAGAAGAAGGCTACAAGGCTTTGCATAGCAGGATTGATGCGGTGGATAAAAGGATTGATGCGGTGGATAAACGCATAGATGATGTTAAGGGGTTGCTGTACGTTTTAATAGCAGCAATATTTGCACAAACTGTTGGAGTAGTTGGCTTTGTAGTATGGGACCGACGAACCGCATTATCACCTGCTATTAATAAAACAAAAGAGATTGAAGAAAAAGAAGATAAGATTATTACTGCATTGAAACAATCGGCAATGAAGGATAAGAATATTGCAGAAGCTTTGCGAAAGGCAGGGATGCTTTAATAGTCCAAAATGTCCATTATATGTAATAGTAATATAGTAATATTATCTCTTTCCCATACAGTAGTGCTGCTATAAATCCTAATGTAAGAAACGGTGCAAATGGTATTTTTGCTTTCAATGTCTTTTTTTTTATAACAGCAAAAAGTATTCCAAACAATGCACCGCTCACAAGAGCTATCTCCAGAGCTACTATCGTTTCTGAAAAGCCTAAAAAAAAGCCAATTGCAACAGCATATTTTATATCGCCACCGCCAAACCCGCCTTTTTTTATCACTAACGGCAGTATAAAAACAACAAGCATGAGCGCTGCGCCTTCAATGTGTGAAACCACTTCACCTTCTATAGCGGTGATGATGATACCTGCAATGAGGATTATTAAAACAAGGAGGTCAGGGATCTCCATGGTTATAGTGTCGATTATAGCTATGGATACGCTTGTTGTGAAGGCAACAAATAGCACAGGAGCTATCGCCAGTGGGAATTGAAGAACAGCAATAACAGCAACAATGCCGCAAAACAGTTCAGAAAGCGGGTAAAGTAGTGATACAGGCTTTTTGCAGTAAGCACAGCACCCCTTTGTTAAACAATAGCCTATAACGGGAATAAGGTACACTGGCTTTATTTTTTTATGGCAGTGTGGACAATGCGAGGGATAGGTCAGTGCATGGCAGGGATTGTTGGTGTACATGCCGTTGGTGTAGCGGATGATAAATGTATATAAAAAGCTTCCCCACGAGGCTCCAATAATAAATGCAAACGCAACAATAAGTGTATCATTCATACGTAATTGTTAATCCATGTGGATAAAAGTTATGTTAATCTATTGGTAACGATACTATATCAAAGGACGTTTACTCAATAGCATAAATATGTTATTGTAATTATGCGATGCTGAATCGGGTGTAAAGCTATAACGTTGACGATGATAATGTTTATCTCCATTTATGTAAGCAAGTATTATAGTTACATGCCAATATAGTAGTTAACACCAAAAAGCAAAAAATCGCCCTTTACCGAGATGGTCCGCTTATCTGTGCCTGAAACTTCATCTTTAATAGGGATGGAACGTCCTTCCTGATGCATCCATTCGACTGAAAGGGTAATTTTTGATGTAAGCGGTGCTTCGGCTCCCATGATGTAATGAAAACCAGGGATTGAATCTGCATAACGAACTTTGAAGTCGGGATTGGTTTGTTTAATTTCAAGATAGGCATAGTTATAGGTAAGCCCTGCCCCCAGGAAGAAATACGCACGCTGCTTTAACGGCATAATAAGACCAACGGTTGCAGGCAATCCAAACTGGTAGGTTGATATTTTTATTCTGGTGCTATCCGCTTCACCTCTCACGCTGTAGGGGCTTGTAAAATGTGCGCCAATCCTGAAAAGAAAATAGTTAAACTGGTAGCGTACATTAATCCCCCATACAAAGGAATAGGGGATGCTTATCTGGTCAACATCTGATGCAGTTGTTTTGGCTTGAGTATTCCATTGGGTAATAGCTGGTTCTAAATGGTTGGGATCCTGGGTAAGGCCAGCATTAAGGCCTATGGAAAACTCGCCAATGGCAAATGCGTGTTCATGTTCTATAAATATAAATAATAGCAGGGCGATAGTTATTATAATAGTGTGGTGTACTGTTTTCATAATGTTCATAGCTAAATTGGTTTAAAGTAATACGATATCCCTAAAAGAAATCGATAGCCTGTGAAATCCAATGGTGCATAATCTGTATTGCCATCACCTTGTTTTGAATCCTTAATAACGGTTGTTGTACCACGATAATATGATAACGATGTTGCAAGTGCCACCTTTTCATCCATGAAATATTCGCCTTCAACATTTAATACCAGTGGATAATCATGCCCTTTAAATTCGCCTCTGTAGAGCAAAGGTGCATCGGATTCAAACTTATTTCGGTATCTGCCCCATGCATACGCAATGCCGCATGAAAATGTTATCTTCATGTCCTTGTAAAACGGTATAACAATGCCAAAAGTTACCGGTATATCAAAGCCATCATATCGGTAGGTGCATTCCAGTAATCGGGTGGTACCGCCATCATCATATACTGTTTTGCCCTTCCCGCCCCATACGTTTTTAAAATAGTTGGCACCAATACGCAGTGCAAAAAAGTCATACATTACAATCTTAAGATTAATCCCGGCAGTTGCTCCTATGAGCCTGTGTATTTGCGATGTATTAAATCCT
>DAOLVF010000152.1:0-4073 GCA_035420565.1 Spirochaetota bacterium
TTATTTTTTTAATTGCTCAATATATTTACAGTAACTATCGCATAGAAAATTTTTAATTATGAAATGACAGCACTGCGGTGAGATGTGATTAAAAAAAATTTTTAAGCAGGCGATACACGATATACTATACAATATATATACTGCCTCTATGTAAACAGTGCTTTAAATTCATCTATGCTGGTTTTGCCTTCCATAACATTGCGGGCAAGTTTAATGATGTTCATATCGCCAATAACAATGCTGGCAACCGGAGTTTTTTCTTTATACAAAAATTTTACATATCGTGATGTATCTCTTTGTGAAAGCACTGTGCAGTCTTTGCGGGTAAAATCACCAGCCGAATAGAGATCAATACCGGTAATCTTTAATACTACCGATAGCAGCGTGCCATTATATTCATTGTTAGCGCCAGCCATATTGAGCCCTGCTAATTTACCCTGTTCGCGTGATGCAGTCCATATCCCATAGCATATCCCGTTATGCTCGCTGGGATCACCAGCAGCAAAAATATATGGATCGGATGTTTGCAGATAGTTATTGATGATAATTCCACGGTTTACAGTAAGCCCTGCATTCTTAGCTAAATCAGTTCTTGCCTTAATACCCATTGAGAATATGACCGTGCCTGCATCAATAGTTCTTCCCGATGTACAGTGCAGTGTTAGCCCGTGTTCATTTTTATTGATTGTATTGTTTGTATTGATTGAAGCAATCGATTCTGATACAATAAATTGCAAACCTTTTTGTTCCAGTAACTGTTTGATAATAGCAGCACCTTCATGGTCCAACTGTTTGGGAAGCAATCTGTCATAAAATTCAATGACAGTGACATTACAGTTGCGTTTGCACAGGCTATGTGCTGTTTCCAATCCTAAAAGTCCGCCGCCAACTACAACAACATCTTTATTTGCGGCATTATCAATATGTGATAGTATAGCATCAGCATCTTCAATCTCACGGAGGGTAAACACACCGTTAAGGTTGTTTCCGGTAATATCAGGTATAGCAGGGTAAGCGCCGGTTGCAATACACAGCTTATCATAGTGCATGTCAGCGCCGTTGTGCAATTGAATAGTTTTTTTGTTTTTATCGATGGCTAAAACGTTAGTGGTAAATAGCAACTCTATGTGTTTTTCATCATATACCGCAGGCTTATAAATGTAAAGATTTTCAAGGTTAATAGTTCCGGACAGATATTCAATGAGGCGCGGGCGATAGTACATATAATGAGCTGATTGTGTGACAACAGTTATTTCTGATGAACTGTCCTGTGAACGTATTGCAAATGCAGCTTCAGTACCTGCAACGCCATTGCCAATAATACAGTAGTGCATGGTTTACCCCTTTCGTAACTATAGGTGACATTGTAAATAATATTCGAAGATGGTTTTCAAAGGATTCTATCCCTGCCAAATAATGAACATCAAACAATACATCTTTTTATCAGAAAAACAATACTATAGTGCAAAAATAGAATATTGTGTAATATTTTCAACCAAAAAATGATCATGGCATGGGTTAATTGATTTCACAATATAAAAAACAAAATCATATACCAAAGCAAAAACTATTGCACGAGTACTCGATGCCTGGCATATTGCTGCCCATTGTTAATGGAAATTATACAAAAGGAAACAATGCCCCCTCGCCTTGAGAAGGAGAGGGCCGGGGGTGAGGTCAACAACATCTATTATTGAAGATATTATCCATGGCTATGATTAAAATATTTCAACCATTGCACTGCCGCTTATTTTTTCAATGTGTGTATATGATTTATACAATGATTCATCAGGAAAATCAGGTTTTTTTTCATCTTCACCGTCGTTGTTGTAGTCACGCTCATCCCATTCAATTACGCCAACACGGTAAAAGTAAATGCCAGGTGATGGGAGATTGGAGTGTATAAAATGTGAAGTTGATGGATTACCAAGTGTTGCATCCTGTTGAAAATATGATGAATTGCCAATATCATAGTAAGCACCAACTACAATCATTTCAGAAAACTCATCATTTGCATCTCTGGTCATATATATCTCATAGCCTGCAAATGAATCGTAATCAGGATTAGTATCCCATGATACCATGACTGAACCGCTGTCATAATAGGCATCGATGGAAAAATTTGCGCGGTTTGTTAGCTCAGCTTCTATTGAATCTGCTATATACGAGCAACCAATGCAGCTTACTAAAAACAATACTACTATTATTTTTGATAGTATGGATTGCATATTATAACCTGAATGAAGCGCTCCCCTCAATGATATATTTATCAACTGACTCTACCAGTTTTTCAAGTTCGTAGCTTTCGTTATAGCTACCTTTAAGAGTGAATGTAAAAAGCGGTGACGCAATATCCATCATGGCAAACCAGCCTGTCACGTTGTTGTTATTATGGTTGCTGTGGAAGCTAATAGCAGGATCATACCAGTGCGTAATGCCCAACCATACAAAGAAATCCCATCCGGGTTTATGTAAAAAATCATAGCCTGCTTTCATGGACCACATTTGTAGTACTGGTATGTCTATTGTTTCCAGTGTTCGCTTATCAATGAGGGTCTGGTCAACATGCTGTAGCTGAATGCTTGCTGCCATATAAAAGTTGTCAATATTTTTCCTGACAGTGGCATAGTATGAATACAGCGTTGCACTGTCACGGGAACTATCGCCCAACAATTTTTCATTTTTTACCCAGACCGGATCATAGTCCTCGTCATTATACTTTTTAAATTGTTTATACCCTATGATGATAGCAGGCATGTACTGTGGTGTTGTTTTTACAATGGAAATAAATTGAGTAATGTTTACACTGATATCGGTTGCTTCTAATTGATTGCTGGCTGCTGTTGATTCCCATGTTATTGCATTAAAAAGGGATAAACTGGTAAGAAGGCGTTTTGCAGTCTTTGATGGATCAAAGTTGTAATCCAGCGTGCCATCATCATTGGGTTCAATTTGCTGATTGAAGATAACCCCGCAGTGGATGGTGATATGAGGAACAATGATAAGCGTCAGGGCAGCGATGTCGTCAAAGAATTGTGAAAAGACATAATCAGAAGCTTTTTCGCTGCCTGCACTTCCACGACTAATTTCAACGGTTCGTGTTAATCCATAGTGATAGCCACATACAGAAAGTCCCAGTAAAACTGAATTTTTTTTCCAGGATTTTTTAATGGGTAAAGCTCCAGTTGCATTGGTTATATCAGTTTGTGGTGATTGCTGGTAATCGTTGGTTGTAACATCGCGGGGTGTATACACTGGTAATGCCAGCAACATGCTGGAAAAGGTTCGGACAAGTTTCATGGGGACCGCTTCGGTTTCACCGGTGCCGCGATTATATGCGTTAACATCAAAATCAAAAACCCAGTTAACATTGACATACGCATCAAAGTAGCAAAAATTATTTTGCATATTGTCCCAGCGTTGATAGAAGATGTGCTGTATTGTCTGGCTGCGGGATGCAGCATTATGCAATGTAGAAGCACTGTATACCTGCTGGGCATGCAGGGGCGATAGTAACTGTAAAATGAGATGGATGCTTATAAAAAAAATAACTATCATTTTATAAGCTTGCAGTTTGCCCCCCATGACAGAAACTACCGCAGTCATAGTGTTGATTGTTTTACGATGTATCAAAGCTAACTTCATACTATTATTGAGATAGTGCACTGTATTCATGTAACTAAAATCTTTCAATTTATAGAGAACGCATTGCTTCATCTGAAAGAGCAGTTGAAGAAGTACTCTCGCTTAAAATAAAAACCTTACTCGTTCAGAAACCTCCCAATTTTCATCTCCTCCTTGTCATTGCAATGTGGCTATTGTGTAAACTATCATTATAGGTTATATGAAATAAGTTATTGCAAGTAAAATATTGATATATCATTTTCGAAATATCAAAATAAAAACTTTTTTTAAATTTCAAGATATTTCTTTTGTAACAAAGCAGGTTGGCGACTCTACTACAATAGAATAAAAAGATAAAAAAATAATAGTTAATTGCCACTTTCACAATTTTATGAAATAAAATACTTTACAAAAAACATATGCCGTTTTACTTTTCGGCAAAGCTTTTA
>DAOLVF010000153.1:0-4056 GCA_035420565.1 Spirochaetota bacterium
GTATTGTTTATGGTTGTAAGTGTGCATGGTTTTGCTCAAAACAATGACGCAATCCTTTCGTATGATGACTATGTATCAATCATGATTAAACAGTTGCCCCAGATTAAAAATAACATCATTCAGGTTAAAAAAGCACAGGTAAATGTTGAAAAAGCTAAAAGTGTTGATGATACAACACTGGTTGCTCAAGGACAATATACCCATCAAAAACAGTATACAACCGGTAAAAACCTTTTTGAACCGGATTATAGTGAAACATACTATGGTTACGCCGGAATTGAACGTATCATTGCACCAACAGGAACACGATTATCAGCAGGGTTTGAATATGATGCTTCGTCAGTAAAAGGTAGCCGTACTATCCCGGCACAGGCTATGTCAATTGATGAATATCAGCCATCCATCAAGGCAACTATCACACAACCGTTGTTAAAAAATGCATTTGGTATTGCTGATAGATATGGAAAAAACAATGCTGAATATACCCTGCAAATACAAAAATTGCAGCAGCTTGAGGATGATAACTCGGTCATGAACTACTATAAGAAGCTGTATTTTACATGGATTTTTTATAAACAGGCAATCGATATTTTAGCGGAAAGCATGGCAAACGCTAAGAATCTTGTTGTGACTGTTGAGCGTAAGGCTAAAGCAGGGCTGGCTGAAAATGATGATCTTCAGCGGGCATACTCTTCATTATACAGCTATCAGGCAGACTATCAGCAATATCAGATTACCTATAGAGCTCTTTTAGATGAGCTATGGCTTTATATCAATAAGGAGGCAACACCTGATAGTGCATATCTTCAAAAATATTTTGATGAGATAGTTACTATGGATATACAGGAAATCCCTTTTGAAAAAACACGTGCCTATGCCATTGTTGCTAAAAGTATTGATAGCATGCACTATACCATAGATGTTGCCAATAATGACACGCTGCCACAGATGGATTTAGTTCTTTCAGCTTCACGAAAAAATTATAGCCAGAACCAGAGTGATGCGTTAAGCAAACTTCCTGATACGGATTACTCAATAGGGTTACAGTTTAGCTACCCGTTGGGCAATCATACGTCCCAATCACAGTTACAGGAATATGAGCTATCCCTTAAAGAATTAGAACACAACCTGAATATATCAAAGAATGATTACTATAAAAATATCCGTACCATCTTACAATCGCTGAAAGGATATAAAGATTTAATAGAAATAAACACAAAAAATTTATATGCATTGGTATCCCAGCGGCAGACTGAAAGAAAAAAGTATGAGCAAGCAAGGCTGGATCTTAAATATTTAATTGAAACTGAAAATTCAATTTTTTCTCAGCAGCTAAAATTATTACAGTTGAAGGTTAGTTTTATTGATTATTTTATTGATTATAATGATTTAATCCAGTAATAGTATATGTTTAATTGTATATAAATAGTTAAACGCGTCATTGTTACAGAGATTATATGACATTCTAATGTTTCAGGAGATTGTTATGTATCAGATTATTTCTTCATCGTTTCAAAGCAATGATTGTTTATTAGATGCCCGCCTTTACCTGCCAGAGAGCAATCAAAAACTGCCCATCATCATAATGGCGCATGGATTTGGAGCGAGGATGGATTTTGGACTGCATCCGTTTGCGGATGTCTTTGCAAATATGGGTTTTGCTGTGCTTATGTTTGACTACAGGGGCTTTGGCAAAAGCAAGGGGAGTCAACAACAATTGGTGTATCACAAGTATCATATTGAGGATTATCATAGTGCCATACACTATGTAAAAACCACGCCAAATATTGATGGTGCAAAGATAGTATTGTGGGGAACATCGTATAGCGGCGGGCATGTTTTAACGGTAGCATCACAGGATACTACTATTGCTGGAGTTATAGCGCATGTTCCATTTGTGGATGGTATTGCCACAGCATTTCATCTGCCCATAAAAAATATAATCATTGGTATGTATTCAGGGGTTCGGGATATGGTGACACACATTGTTAACAGCAAGCCCTATACTATACCCATTGTATCGCCGCCAGATTCTTTTGCGGCTATGAATACTGCTGATAGCTATCAGGGTTATATGAATTTAGTGCCAGCAGAGGTAACTGATGAGAATTGGTGCCCTGCACGTGTATGTTTAACCCTGCCATTGTACAGGCCAACAACATATGTAAAAAAAATTATGTGCCCGGTTTGTATCATTGCTGCAGAATATGATTCGTTGATTCCTTTATCTGCTGTTAAAAAAGCTGCTGGTAACATAAAAAACATTGATTTTCATATATTGCCGTGTGGTCATTTCGAGCCGTATACAGGAACAATGTTTGAAAAGAGTATAACCATACAGAAGAGGTTTTTAGAACGTTTATTATAATGCTCTGCCCCCTTTTTTAATAGTTACTTTCGCCAGGTAAAATACAATGACGTACCACGCGCCAAATATGATATCCCAATCTGTCAATAAAACGAATCGCTTCGATAAACTCAAGAGCAGTATGTGAATCAAGTGATCCCATGGCAGTTTTCTTTAATACTTCTATTCTTTCTAATTTACGAATGTTAGCTAAATATTGCGATAGTTCCTGTATTTTTTCAACATTATCCAATGAACTCTTTTGTTGCAATGCATTTTCTGATTCATCAAGTTCATTGGAAAAGTTTGATAGCATATCTTTAAAGAGATCACTATTTTTGAGTGTATCAATTGCTTGTTTTTCGTAACATGCTTCGATAATACTGTTTAAATGGTCAATTGAATGGAGTATGGAGATATGTTCATTGTAAAGTTTACTCTCATGTGGATTGGTTTTAACCTTGCTCATAAAGAGCTTGGTTTCATTGAGGGCATTTGCAGCAAAACGGAGTCGACGCTGGAAATCATCTTCTTTATCTTGTAGTATCTCTTTTAATGTATGAATAATAAAAAGGGCAATGTCAGTGACAGCTCGTCGTGCTGCTTCTACTGCTATGGGTGGATTTTTAGCAATAGCGTCATCTAAGTGTTGTGTTAAATATAATTGTTTATCAATGAAAAAAGTTCTAAGGAAACGTATAAATGGTGTAATAAAGGGTGTAAACAGCAATATGCCAATACAATTGAATAATGTATGGAACAATGCAAGCTGTATTTCATAAGGCATTGGGTAGATAGTAGTAAATAGAAATGCAAGCAATGGCGATAACCATGGTATTATAATAAATAATATGATTGCTGTTATGATATTAAAAAGAAAATCAGCAGCGATAATTCGTTTTGTATCAGGTGTTGCACCAATGCCTGCAAACAGTATTGGGATAGATTTCCCTGCATTCGTTCCAATGACAAGAACCTGTGCCTGAAAAAGATGAATGGTGCCCGTATTTAAAGCTATTAGTGCTATTGCAACAGAAGCACTTGAGGATTGCATTAAAATGGTTAGTACAAAGCCAATAGCAAAAAGTATTAATCGGTCAAAAATGCCTTCTCCAGCAATGTTTGAAAAGTTTATGATTGATGACAGTTGTGACATGCCCTGTTGCATAAGGCTGATACCAAAAAAAAACAATCCAAAACCTGCCATGATCATGCCGATATCGCTCTTTTTGTCAGTATAAAGAATTTTTAATATGCTGCCTATAGCAACTAAGATAAGAGATATATTCCCTATACTATATTGCACGCCAAAGATTGCCACAAGCCAGCCTGTTACTGTTGAGCCAACATTTGCACCAAAGATTACTGCAAGTGCCTGTGACATGGTAATGAGTCCAGCACTTACAAAACCAATAGTGGCAATGGCTGTAGCACTGGAGGCTTGAATAATGGTTGTAATGAGCATACCGGTAAGGAGTGCTTTGCCTGGACCTCCGGTAAGGTTGGTAAGGATAATACGCAGCCGTGAACCTGCCAGTTTCTGTATGGATTCGGACATGAGAGCTATACCTAAAAGGAGCAGTCCTATACCGCCAATGGATGTTATTATATCAGTCGCATTCATACGGTAACTCTTTTTACTATAGTATCGGCAATTATAGGATAGTTATATGAAAGATAGTATTTAGAGCAAGATTTATTTTTTATAA
>DAOLVF010000154.1:0-4022 GCA_035420565.1 Spirochaetota bacterium
CACCATTGTATTACTATGAGCAGGTTGCATTCTGGATGTCTTATGGTTTTAAGTCGGTTTTTTTACAGGACGCAAATTCACTGGTGTTATCAACCAGGGATATGGCAACCATCCTTCAGCATATTACCAGCCGTTTTCCTGCTGTTGAACGCATTACTACCTACGCACGTGCCAGTACCATCAGCAAAAAGTCGCTTGAAGATTTAAAAGCCATACAGGACGCAGGACTATCCCGACTTCACATCGGGATGGAATCAGGCTCTGACCCCGTGCTTCAACTGGTAAAAAAAGGGATTACACAGGCACAGCTCATCGATGCAGGACAAAAAGCCATGCAGGCAGGCTTTGATGTATCGTACTATTACATGCCCGGACTGGGTGGCAAAGAATACATGGAAGAAAATGCCATCCAGAGCGCGACAGTTATTAACACGGTTAATCCAACATTTGTACGGCTGCGCAGCACCGTTCCCATACCGGGAACTCCACTACATGACATGATGCAAAAAGGTCAGTGGACTCCCCTATCCGAGATTCAGAAGGTTCAGGAGATACGCACATTTATAGAGCATTGTAATGGAATCACCAGCACCTTAAAAAGCGATCACATAATGAATTTGCTTGAAGATGTTGAAGGAACATTCCCTCATGATAAAGCAACAATGCTCTCCAGGATTGATGAGTTCCTCTCAATGAAAAAAGAGGATCAGGATAAATTTATTATTGGTAGAAGAATTGGGATGTATCGCTATCTATCGGATTACTATCCCAATTTTAAGATTGATCAGCTTTACTATGCCATAGTAAAAAACTATCAAAATGTTGATGCTGCAATGCTGGAGATACTCAAAGATTATGTATAGTTCTTAGTATTCTGAGTCAAATTCATTCATTTCATTTGTTACAAAATGTTATAAAAGCAACAGAATCAAGAATTCTGCCTTTAGCATAATTAAATTCAGGCATTGGTCAAATCCTTCAAATTATTTTCAATGATTTGTTTTTGCCATGTAAGCCCAAATATACTAAAGTCCTCCATCTGAGCAATTGCCTTCATACGGACATCTACATAATGAGTAAAATTGTCAAAATAAACCGGGATGCCTTTCACAATTGCATTATAGTGTAGCATTGGTCTGGACAAATCATGGTCAATGTATAATAATACATTAACTTCATATTGTAGCAGTTTTGACAATGCTACTGTCAGTGCAGTAATTTTTTGAAATATTTCACCATCATCTGTTTCTTCTATCATAATGCATAATGGCAATATCAATATCCAAATTGTTCCGTTGTAATCCATGCGCCCATGAGCCATAGAGAAAAGCCAGCGTCATACAATATTCTTTTGCATGAATATTGAAAAATTGCTCCACCATATTGAGTAGTTGTTCTTTTGTCATAAGTACTCAGCATCATTTTATTTCAAAAGTATTGACCCTATCCGGACCTACCGAGATTATTGAAATGGGCACCTGCAATGTATCCTGAATATAATGCACATAGTTTTGTGCATTTACCGGCAATGCTTTAAACGATGTACATCCGGTAATATCCTCATGCCAGCCGGGATGCTCTTCATATATAGGTACTATCTTATCCTGCATCGCTGAAGGGAAATGGTCTATTTTTTTGCCGTTTATGGAATATCCCACTGCAACCTTTATTGTTTCAAAACCAGATAAAACATCCAATTTAGTTAAAGCAATGGTTGTTATCCCGTTTATCCGTACGGTATGCTTCAATAGTTCAACATCAAACCAGCCACACCGCCGTGGACGCCCGGTAGTTGCGCCAAACTCTCCACCACGCTGTCGCAGCAACTCGCCATCGCTTCCTTTGTCCTCGGTAGGGAATGGTCCCTCACCAACACGGGTCACATACGCTTTGGTAATGCCAACAACATCTTGTATCATAAAAGGGTTTAATCCTGAACCAACTATCGCCCCGCCAATGCTTGGATTGGATGAAGTAACAAACGGATAGGTGCCATGATCAATATCCAGAGCATTGCCCTGGGCACCTTCAAGCAATATGTTTTTACCCTTTTTAGCTTCATTGTATAGGTAATAGGGGGTATTGATTGCTAAAGCCCCTGCATAGTCTTTAAATGTCATAAGCAGATCATATGTTTCAGCAAAGGTAAAGCCTTCTCTGTTATAGCATCGCTCAAATTGCGGGTTCTTTGTTGCCAATGCGGTGGTAATACGTTCTTTGCAATAGGCTTCATCAAAAATATCTCCAACCCGTATACCCACACGCAAACATTTGTCAGCATAACAGGGGCCAATCCCACGCTTGGTGGTTCCAATCTTATTGGAGCGCGCCTCCTCCATTGCTCCATCCAGCTCTTTGTGGAATGGCAACAGGAGATGCGCCGCATCGGATATGAAAAGACGCTTTCGCACATCAATGCCTTCATTTTCAAGCAACTGACACTCTTCAATAAGCTGCACAGGGTCAACAACCACACCATTGCCAATGACACAAACCGTTCCCTCATGCAAAATACCTGATGGTATAAGATGAAAAACATGCTTTTTGCCATTGACTACCACTGTATGTCCTGCATTAGCACCACCCTGATAACGAACGATAATATCGGCTTTCTGCGAATAAAAATCAATCATCTTGGCTTTGCCTTCATCACCCCACTGTGTGCCTATAATAACTGTGCAACCCATAGTTACCTCATACATTATATAAACTTGTTTTGACGCCAACCTTACCACCATAGAAAAAACAAAAAAAATAACAAGCTTTTTTCTATTTATTAATCTTCATCATCACCCGACAAAATTTCTATCCCCTCTTTTAAAAGATATATTGCAACTACTAATCCAACCACAGGATCTGCCTGCCACCACCCCTTTAGATAATTAAGCCCTAATCCAATAAGCAAAGCCAACGAAAGAAAAGTACAGGCTAAGGTTTCCTTTGCATCTGATGATAAACTTTTACTATTTATTGCTTTTGCCGTCTTTATTTTTTTATAATACAATACTGGCATAACAACTATTGAGGCAACTGCAATAATAATCCCAATAAAACTTGGGCTGGGGATTTCTTTATAATACAATTTACTTATTGATTCATATGCTATGTAAAAACTTAAAATAATAAAGGTATAGCCAACATACCGTAAAGCTTTATTTTCAATTACTTCTTCCTCTTGTTCTGTTACTTTACCATGTTTTTTAAATCTCCATATCATAATAAAACCAGATAATGATTCAACAAAGCTATCCAGTCCAAAACCAACCAGCGCAACACTGCCTGCAAGTGCACCAGCAACAACTGAAACAATCCCTTCAATAATATTATAGGCAATTGTAAATAGTGAAAGATTAAGTGCTTTTTTATATAATTGTTCCATGCTTCCCCCTAAGCCAATTTTTATGTGATGCTGTTATACCTGCCCACTTCATTTTGCATTCGTTCACAATAAATCTACCCCCAACAGCATATCAACACCAGGCATTGTGACGTAAATCATTTTTATTGTATTATGTTCGATAGTTATTGTTATTCATATCACAGTGTGAAATATATCACTTTTTATACTTGCCTTCCAGTCATGATTAGCAACAATTCTAATCTTTTGAAGATATCAGAAATTATTATTCCATATTCCAACCTTCATTGAATTTCTTTGATATCAACATTGTATAGTATCATTAAGTCAATAGCATTTATTATATTTATATTCAATAATAACTTTTTTAAGCAGGATATGTTTCATATTTCACAATATAGGTATTAAAATGAAATGAATTGTTAGAGATTACTGTTCCCTATCAATTATTGATACGCTCTCTACAGTATCTTTTTACCCACTTTAAGGGTATCTCATTGTAATTTGCAGGTTAAGGCAACATTGCATTTCACTATTCTTGAAGTTTTAATAAATAATTGCAAATTTTTGTTAAAAATGAGCATGGAGTATGCGTACAACAAAAAATTGTTCCTATAAATATTGACAATTATGAATCTTATTGTATATTATATAGTGCAGGGGA
>DAOLVF010000155.1:0-4004 GCA_035420565.1 Spirochaetota bacterium
TATACCCCCAATAAGCATTATGCGTTTTGCTTTTTCATTTTTGGGCGATAGTTCTATTGAAGGGATTAGATTCTTTAACATACCTGCAAGTTCATCACGATCCCACACCATCGCAGCTTTAATCAGTGCATTCATCTGACTGCCATTCAACGTACTTTTATTATCACTCTTAAGCTGCCAGATAGTTTTTAAAAGCGAACGGATTTCATTATAGGTACTGATAGCTTTTTCAAGCTTTTCATTGGTTATTGTTATGCCAAATGCATCTTGCAATTCTTTGACAAACTTTGCCAGCACATCATACATATATTTTTTAGCGCTATCAGTATTTAATTTCACTGCCCATACAACATCAAAATGATGTTTCATACCGGCATTTAAGCGCCAGACATCAGACAGGCGCTGTATGGAATCGCAGGTATGGGGAAATACTGCCCCGTCAACAAATGATAATTTTCCGCTCAGTGCATCTTCAAGTGCACCACGCACCAGTGAACAGCTATACACCTGTAGATATGCATCAGCCTTTGCAATAGCATCAACCATGCCGAAAATTCTGAAGGGATGAATATCCGCTGCATAGATGATCTCTTCTGGTGTATATGAACACATATATGCCAGCACTGGTTTGCCTGTTGCTTTTTTCATAGAGGCAACATACTGGTATGGATTTAGGTCTTCAAAACTTTTTATGATATCCATGCAAAAAACCTCCTGAAATAATAGAATAATTCACAATTTTTGGGCGCATCACAATGTGTATCTGCATACTTTACCACTGCCGTCATTTCAGACCTGTTCCGGAATCTCGTTCGACCTCACCCCTAACCCCTCTCCTTCGTAAGGCGAGTGGAGTATGGGCATCTGCCGTCATTCCAGGCTTGATCCGGAATATCTAATTGGTGCAATTGCAGTGCATTAACTGGTAACTATCATACAGAAACAATTCTTTACAGTAATGTATAATGCAACGACACTTCCAAACATAGCATACTATCGTATAAAAAAATGGTTGACAGCGTACGATAATGTCGTATACTGTACGACATATATTTCAATATAAATTTGTATATGTATACTGTCAACAATTTTTTATTATATAGTATGACAACCATGAAAACAAAAAAAGTTAAACTTATCCAGTCAATTGCAAAAGCACACGACATCTTATCATTTTTTGTCCATGATAAAAGGACCATTGGCATCAGTGAATTTGCCAAAAAGCTTTCTTTGCCCAAAACCACCATACAAAGTATTGTAAAAACACTTTGTTATTTGGGATATTTAGAAAAAGATGCCTCAACCGGCAAGTACATGCTGGGTCCGTATGTATTCCAGCTTGGAATGAAATACGCAACCAATTTAGACATTGTCAGTATAGGCAGAGTGTGGGCTGAACGTCTTTGCTTCCAATATCGGCAACCAGTAAACATTGGCATGTTAGTTGGCGGCAAGGTTGTAGTAGTACTTCGTGTTGAACCAGAAAATAGATTTATGACATACCCTCAGACGGGTTCGGTCATTCCAATGCATACAAGCTGTATTGGCAAGCTTCTGTGTGCATATACCGATAACTATCGGTTACAAGAATTGCTGGAAAACTATGAATTCCAGGCATTAACAAAGAATTCCATCAATAGCAGGGAAGATTTCTTAAAAGAATTGCAATCAGTTCGCTCTATGGGCATCAGCTTTGATAAACAGGAATCAATTGTGGGGCTTGCAGGTATTGGTGGGCCAGTATTCAACTATACCGGTCAGATTATTGCTGCATTTGCTATAACCGGCGATGCAGATTTTATTGAAAAATATAGGCATGATATAATCACAACAGTAAAGGATACATCATTACAGCTATCATTACAATTGGGTTATATCCCGGCCAATCATCAATAAAATACTTGACGGAAACAGGAGACAGTAGTATATTAGTATTAGCACTCATCAGTGGAGAGTGCTAATAACATTCTATAACAGATAAGCTTTGCCCCTCTAAAAAAGGGGCTTTTTCTTAAAACCCTCCGCCATACAGGTTTTGATTATACTTAACTAAATCAATAGCAAAATTTTTTATAGCCTTTTCTCTACTATCAGCCTGTGCAGCATACTGTGGGTCAGCAGCAACAACAGCATTTTTCAACAAATCAAGAAAACGTTTTGTATCGGGCAGTAAATTTTCTGTATAATAGTAGTATTGTTTCCACTGTTTTTCTTCCCGAGCACATTGTGCCATATATTCTATCATATACAATGAACGGAGCAATCGTTCATAAACATATACTACTGTATCAGGTTTTTCTGTATACTTTTGTGCAATATATTTATTAAAAGCTGCAACCTTTTTATTATCCACCGGCTGGTTATTCCAGAAGGTAACATACACAACTTCAACAATATCATCATATCCCAATGAAGCCTGTACCATATCAGTTGCTGTTTTTATGAACGCAATCTGCTCATCATTAAAAATGGTATTGATATCCACAGCATAACCATTGGTAACAACTATCATACAATATACCACAAAAACCAATCTTTTTATCATACTTATACTATCACCTTTTTAGTTTATGTCACAACACAATCCCGGGATAACAGACGGTACATACCATCACTATTTTGTGTCAATCACTATTGGTTATATTCTTCAAAGCTTGTGTTAGCTCTTCCTGTTTTCTAAATTCATTGGCTTCTTCTATTGTTTTAAACAAAAATATACCGCGCCTGCATTGTATTGGATAGAGCTTTGACGACAGTAAAAACAATTGTCGCACCTGCTCATAATACTTTGCATCAGGATTAAAATTCCATAATGCTCGTTGTGCTTCATCAAATGTTTTATATTTATAAATCATGTTTCTTCTTTTTCATTAACTCATGTAAATAGAGTGCATCTGCTTTATCAATTGCACGTACAGTATCATTCTTCATTTTGTACAATGTTTCAGCCTTTGCAATCCGCACCACATGTCCATCTATTTCCTTACTATCCCATGCAATGTCTTCATAACAAAACGCATCACCTAATCTGGTAATAATATCAATATAAAATCCATCCGGCGAACCATATCGTACAACCTGATAGTTAACAAGCATATCACGATTTATTTCTTCAATACTCATATCGTGAAAAACAGAAAATAATGCTTTTTTTAAGCGTATAATATTATCATCGTGTGGATTTACAAAAATATCAATATCTTGAGTCAGTCGTGGCATGCCATATAAAATCACCGCATATCCGCCAATTAAAACATAGTCAACATCTTCTTTATTCAATGCTTCAATGAATGTTATGAATCGTTCAAATAAATCCATATTAATATCTCTAATAAACGGATTATCAATCCATATCGTTTTCACATAGTGGCATATCTTTTATAATATCCCGTTTTACTTTTTTACCCACTATTTTGTCCAGGTATAGTGGCGATAGTCCCACACCAGGTCGTTTCAGTGTTAAATGTTCTTCAGTTACTATTGTTCCCTTCTGAATATTCTGCGCTGCAAATATGCTGCGACGAGCAGAGCGAGCTACACCAGCCTCAGCATCGTGATAATCTATTGCGCCATCACCCATCATGGTATAAGCCATATGTATATCGTCAACATAGCGTTTGAACGCTTCAGGCGATAATGACACATCCTTATCAATGCAGTCATGATCATCGGACAGTTTAAAGTGCTTTTCAAATACCAGTGCACCTGATGCCACTGCCATCATGGATGCACGATTATCATTGGTATGGTCGGAAAATCCAACGGGCACACCATACTTGTGTTGTAAATGCTGGATGCGCAACAAATTGATTGCATGGGGAGGAACGGGATACAATGATATACAGTGCAATAAAACAATGTTGTTAACGCCCCTTTCCTGTAAAAGTTTTATAGCATGGTCAATCTCGTATGAATGCGATATTCCCGTTGAACATAGTACCGGTTTTCTGGTTGCTGCAATGTTTTTAATCAAGGGCACATTGGTAATTTCGGATGAGGCAATT
>DAOLVF010000156.1:0-3958 GCA_035420565.1 Spirochaetota bacterium
CATATTGCTTTTGGCATACCATCAATGTATGGATCGTATAAAGAAAAAAAGTTTGATACATTGAAGGTATTTTTCCACTGCAATATTGTGCGGGTACTCCTTTTTGAAAAGATTATTGAAAATATAAGCATCTATCCTCATCAAAAAATTGACTATGATGCAATCAAGCGAGTGGTAGAACTTTTTATCCAATCGTTTGAAATTGATGGACTTGCCAATCACGAGATGCGTTCGGTTACCAGCTTGCTTGATGCACCTAATATTACCGTAACGCAGTTTCGTGACATAGTAAATAGCCTTCTTGTTATTCATGGTGAGATCTCTGACAGGTTTAATGATACCTTTAAGTCAGTCAGCCGTATTGCTATTAAAAATATAGGAATGGATAATATAATCCCTGATTTCATACCTCCCGATCAACCTGCTAATGTCGAGGTGATTGTTGACAGGTTTTTGCGTCACAGGGTTATGCAGTCACCATTATTGCAGTTAATGGATAACCTTTTATTAAAATTAAGGGACCATCTCAATTCAGTGTATTCCTATATGGGAAATATTGTTGTACTTGGTGCAATTGATGCCCGTATGAAGAAGGGAAAGCTTATTCATGTGATTGGAAAATATGAAGGTACTTATGATGAAACAGAGCTCTATGTTCCTTTGTGGGAGGTGGGTGCCAAGGCACAGGGGCTGATTATTGCTGCAAATATGGATGGGATTAATGTCCCCGAAGGGATTGTTATATCTTCAGAGTTGTATAAAAGGATAAAAGATGGCAATATAAACAATCCGAGGTTTAAACGAAAGCTCATCTATATGTTAAAAAAATATATTGATGCATTTACTGGATTTAGATTTGCCAATCCCCAAAATCCCATACTGTTGTCTGTGCGAAGCGGTGCTGTTTTTTCCATGCCGGGCGTAATGGATACTATTACCAATGTTGGCATGACCGAGGAAATTGTACAATATTTTACACAGTTTGATGAATGGTTTGCGTGGGATTGTTACCGTCGATTGATACACGATTTTGCAATATCAGCATATGGGATGGACCGTCATATCTTTGAAAATCTTATGACGCAGGCAAAGGATGAGGCTGGTGTTGATTTGAAAGAAAAGCTCAATGGCAAACAGATGTCAATGCTAACCCTTAAGTATCGCTATGCAATCAATAAAGCCGGGCACTCTGCTCCCAAAGATCCTTATGAACAGCTATTCTATGCGATTATTGCTGTTTTCAAATCATGGGATTCCCCTATTGCAAGGAACTATCGCCAATTTATTAATATTTCAGATGATTGGGGCACTGCTGTTATTGCACAGCGTATGGTTTTTGGCAATCTATCGCCAACCTCCATTACCGGTGTTGTGCACAGTCAATATATTGAATATGAAGAGTTGCAGATAGTGGGCGAATATAAAACAAGGGCACAGGGGCATGATATTGTCAGCGGTGTTGCAAAGGTATTTCCAATAAACGAACAGCAGAAATTAAAATTTGCCCGCTTTGCGATGTATCCTTCGCTGGAAAAAGCATATCCCAACCATTATGCTACGCTACGCGATGCTGTTAGCCGGTTACGCAAGCGGTGGGGCAATGATATCGAAGTTGAGTTTACATTTGAAAATGATGTATTGTATATATTGCAGATACGGGGTATGGCAAAACATATGTTTGATATAGAAGAGCTTGTAGAAACTCCACAGCAGCTATCGCAGTACCTGCTGGGACAGGGATTGGCTGCTTCAGGAGGTGCTGTAAGTGGCAGGGCTGTATTTGATATCAATCGCATAGAAGCTATACGGATGCAATATCCCAAAGATAAGATTATTTTGATACGTCCGGAAACAAATCCTGAGGATGTCATTGGTTTACAAAAATCGGATGGGATTTTAACCTCGGTGGGAGGCATGACATCACATGCTGTACTGCAGATGCGCCGTCTGGAAAAATCGGGCGTTAGTGATTTTTCCATAATGAAGATTGCTGAAAGTGAGAACATAGCTGTTATAAACAGAGAACAGGGGGGGAAGATAGTCATTCGAGAGGGTGATGTCATAACCATTGATGGCAACACCGGGCATGTTTATCTGGGTGCGCATCCCACACGGAAGGTACATCGATAATATCGTTATGTGCAAAAAAGCTTGAAATATTTATAATAGCTTTTCCAATAGTCACTGGAAGTTGATTCTTAATAGTAGCGTTATTATTATTTACCTAAATTTAAATATAAAAATGGAAGCTGGGGACGGCAACATCCTGTCGGGTATATAATTATTTTACTATATATGGAGGATGATTATGGCAGTATTACCTGATGCACCAATTGGTGTTATGGGAATTGGACGCATAGGCAAGCTTCTGGTATGGCTCTATGCCGCAAAGAAGCAGCAAAAAGAA
This sequence comes from Spirochaetota bacterium, assembly GCA_035420565.1. GTDB lineage: Bacteria > Spirochaetota > UBA4802 > UBA4802 > UB4802 > UBA4802. Next base: position 2,408 of record DAOLVF010000156.1, read on the forward strand.
ATAGTTATAGCAACCGGAAGAAAAACGGGTACCTCATTAGAGGATTTAGCGACGTACTTTGAATATGATTCTACCTATGGTTCTTTTAATAGGTTTATTGGCGGTTTCAGTGGCAAGAGCGCGGTTGAGATAAAAGATGGTCATGTTTACCTCAATGGTGTAAAGCTAATCTGGTTAAACGAGCCTGACTACAGGGTGCCCGGAAAGATACCATGGGATACATTTGGCGTGAATGTTGTTTTTGATACTACGGGTAAGATGCTTGATCCAACGCGAAATGATGAAAATTCTCTGCGGGGTCATCTTAATCATGCTAAGAAGGTGATTGTTACAGCACCATTTAAAGTAAAAGATAAAGGTAAACAGATTCCGGATGATGCGGTTACCGTAGTTGGCGGTGTTAATTTTGATAAGTATGATGCTGGAAAACATGTTATCATTTCCAATGCTTCATGCACTACCAATTGTTGCGCACCACCTATCAAAGCGCTGGTTGATCATTTTGGCGATAAATTTATTTCATATGCATTAACAACGGTGCATGCCGTAACCAATTCGCAGTCAACGCTTGATGTATTACCTAAAGATGGCGATAAAGACACCCGTAAACGGCGCAGCATTTTGAACAACATGATACCCACAAGCACCGGTGCTGCAAAGGCAGTTCTGGAGGTTATACCCGAAGTGCAGAAACTGGGTATAGGTTCGCAGGCTTCATCCATAAGGGTGCCTGTTAATACTGGTTCGATAGTTATTCTGGATGTTTCGCTTCTTGGTGATTATGATAACCAGTATATCCATAAAATATTTAAACAGTACTCAGAAAAAAATCCAGATATCATGTGTTACTCAGAGAAACAGCTTGTAAGCTCGGATATCGTGGGAAGTACCTATTCAACTATCTATGATGCAGAATTTACCCATCACCGAACCACCAAACGCGGCGATAATTACTATACCATGGTTGACTTAAACTTCTGGTATGATAATGAGTTTGGTTACGTATCTTCACTTTCACGCTTATATGATCTTGTTACCGGACGGCGGTAATGCGTACTTTGTTTTGAACAATAGCTATAGTTTCAGGGGCAATCCTTATATGTCAGGGATTGTCTCTGAAACAATACCAATACCTGTCAAAAAATAAACTGTTGACAATGATAGTTTATTTTAGTATAGTTATATAAAAAAGGGGAGATAATTTGTGAAGAGGGTAGGGTTTGGATTTTTGATAGTTTTGATTTTTTATAATGCTACTACAGCTTTTAGCAAAGAGGTCCCTTTTACCCTTGAGGATAGGGACAGGATTATCCGTCTGGAAGCAAAATTAGATGAAATAGATAAACGCTTTGAACAAATAGATAAACGCTTTGAACAAATAGATAAACGATTTGAACAGGTTATCTCTTTTTTATGGATATTGACAACTATCTTTATTGCAATAACCTCCGCAACCATAGGATTTGCATTCTGGGATAGAAAAACGTCGTTAAAGCCTATTGAAGAAAAAGTTACTATTAACGAAAAAAAACTTGAACATGCATTGGCAGC
>DAOLVF010000157.1:0-3935 GCA_035420565.1 Spirochaetota bacterium
TTAATGTGAAAGATATAGCCTCCAAATTTTGACAGATCTAAATTATATACTCGTTCTATTACATTAATTGCAGCTTTATAAAATCTTTCTTCTTCAATGCAATGCCGCTTTATCTGTCTGATAAGGATAAAATTTTTAGTTTTCCATAAATAGTAAATAATTTTAGAAAAAATATTTGGTGCCAATGCTTTGCGAAGACTGTAAAAAAAATCAATAATTTCATATTCAACAGCACTATCAAGACTTCGATGTTTTAGTAGCGCAGCAGAGTTGCCAACGCGTGCTTCAAATGTGGTAAAACCAACAAAATTTTTCAACTTACCTTTGTTTTGTCCTCGTTTAATGATCTTCAGGCGATGATTAAGCCATGTATCATCCTTTAAGTCTTCGTATTCTACAATGCCATACGCTACATGTGCGGTTATACCTCGATAATCTTTTGCTTTTCCTAGTATCGTATCATACTGACTGTTTATCCATTCAACATCTTCAGAGGTTATACGGGGGGTATCACCAAAGAAGATGTCAACACGCCTTCCATACTCTAAGTGATTAAAGTAAAAATCTTTCAGGTGCCCGCCTACAGACTGTTTCATCTGCATGACATGCAGGTTATGATATTTTCTGGTATCTATCACATCGGTGAAGTTTTTTACATCATTGTACACGTATATTGCATCGTACAGTGGTTTTCCCTTCTTTTTTGCATTGTATACAGCATCAAGAACATACTGGATTACAGGTTTCCCGGCCAGTTGCTGTAAAAATTTATTTTTCCCTATATAGATACTATCGCCATCATAAGCTTCAATAATCTGTTTTTTACGCTTGATCATGGTTGATCGGTCAGGTTTATCATATCCAGCAAGGATAAGCGCATAGGGTTTGTTGCCATTTTCTTTAGTCATAATTATTATTGTTGAATAGTAAATAATAAATACAATGATATTATCATAGCGAGTATCAGTCAAGCGTTTAACAGATGAAAATAAAATGGGGCTATCATTGTAATTTCACTTGACAGTTACTCTATTAAAGGTAAGAACCAATAAACAAATAATTTTAAATAATGAAATATATTTTTGGAGTAAAAAAGATGAAAAAATATGTGATTTTTATCTTAATTGCATTTGTTGCATGTGCTACCGGGAAAAATACCGCTCATACCAAATCCCTTTCCAAAGAATTAAAAAGCCTTGTTAGTCAGTCATGTTTTGAGGTTGTAGTAAACAAGCCTGAAAAGGACACGTTAACCTATGAAAAAGAACTTCCATGGCATTTGATTCCCTATAATATTCGTGTTGATAAATATTATTCAATTGGCACGGCGTTTGCTGTTTCGCCAACAGAGCTTTTAACCGCTTTCCATGTGCTGGATTTAAAAACCGATTCCCTTATCTATAAGGATTTTTATATACGGGACACTCAGGGTAACGTTTATGAAATAGATAAAATTTTAGCTTTCGATAGTCATCGGGATTTCATCCGCTTCACGGTAAAGAACAAAACGTTTACAAAATATCTTAAACTAAAAGAAGAGCATGTTGTTGGCGATACGGTGTACGCGGTTGGCAATGCATATGGTGAAGGCATCGTCATGCGTCAGGGCGAGCTTATTGGTACATATCCTGAGCCTGAGGATAACAGATTTAAGCTGTTAAAGAGCTCATCCGATGTTAACTTTGGCAATAGTGGTGGTCCTCTTGTTGATGATGACGCTAATGTTGTTGGTATTGTTATACAGCGTAAAGATAATATCGCCTATTCACTGCCGGTAAGTGAGGTGTCAAAGACGGGGAACCGGGGTGTTTTTCATGTAAAGATGAATTTTGGATTTACATTGCTCCCTGAAAAAACGATAGTCAAGGATTATGATGACACGTTGCAACTCCCCATGGGGTATAAAGAAATAAAAAAAACATTTAACCAGCGATTCAAAAAATTTTATACTGATACCATGGATCAATTTCTTGCTCAGGAAGGCAAAGGTATGTTTCCCAATGGTGATGAATCGCTTATCCCACTTTTTGATTTTACCGACAGTTACCTGTTACAGGTCAATTACTTGAGCAAGGATAACAACAAATGGGCTATCTCAAATATTGAGTATAAAGAAACAAAGATCCGTAATAATGGTGTTATACGGATAGCAAATCCTGATAAGCGGTTGCTGTTTATTGATATTTCCCGTCCTGATGACGTAAGCATGATGGATATGCTTAATGATCCAAAGGTTGGGATGAGGCTGGTATTAGAAGGGCAGAGCATTACGCGTGATTTTGGAGATGTTAAAACGCGTATTCTTTCATTAGGAGATCCAATAGCCACTGAATATCATACCGATAATTATCAGCGGAAATGGCGGCTGTGTATATGGGTAATGGAATATTCAGATGAGGCTATCATAAGTTGTACAACGCCAACACCTGAGGGTATGGCAGTCATAGTATTTGTATGCGAAACATCAGAAATTGAATTCTGGAAATATGATACCCTTAAACTGCTTAATTTTATACAGCTTTCATATTTTGGAAAGCTTAAAGATTGGAATGATTTTTTATCGGTCAATAATAAACTGCTACCACAAGTCTTCAGCAATGTTACCTTAAACTATCAGGTTCAGAAAAATCTTAAATTAAATTGCGCTGATTTTACCATCAATGTTACCAATGATAGTATTGCAATAAACAATGATGTTAAAATGGGTGTAACGTTTGGTTATATCAGAAATAATAATGCTGCCCGATGGACAATACGTCGGGTAATGCTCAGTGAAGATCAAAAAGATAACTATTTTGTGCTTATAAACTGGTATGCACCGGATACACGTTTACCCAAAGATTATATCACTTACTGGGATAGTATTGTCAAAGGTGAGCATCCCTACACCATGAAACCATTTGCAAGCAATAGTACCACAAAGATTGCGGCGGTAGTAAAAAAGATACAGGATCAATCTGAAAAAGTTACCAAGCTCTATACATTATTCCTGGGGAAGGCAGGCAAGGTTGAAGAAGAAAAGATGATTCAGGATTTTAAAATCCTGATGAATGGGATAACAATTAATAAATAGTGAACATTACACGCTGCCTTAGGCAGCGTGTAGTAAATAATTGTTATTGTTCTGATGCAATGATCTGTGCCAGGCGTTTTGCCAATTGCTGCTTTTCTTTTACATTTGATTCGCGTGCAATCATGATACGTTGAGCCTGCGGTGAGCCTGCTCCATGCATTGATTCAGTCAAATATCCTACTGCTGCAGTTCCCATGGTTATATTTTCTATAAGGCGAAACAGCTTAATACGGTTTTCAGTTGGGACATCGTTTTTTGTTTTAAAATATTTTTTAATCCATTTGCCTGCCTCAGGATGATATAGATCGTCGGCTGAAGGAAGGGTAACCAGTGCACCACCGGCTATATCCTGTGCTAAACGAGCAATCTCGTAGGGGAAGCGGGTAATATTCTGTTTATGAACATTGGCAAGCAACGTATTGACCATATAGGTACCCGGCTGTTCACACTTGCCTTCAGATGCACAGGCAATACAGCCGCAGTATAACGTTTCATTAAGATGTATCATTTCAATAATCTTGTCCTTTACATGGGATGCCTTTTCAGTACCGTTGTATTCAGCTATTGTTTGCGTTGCGCCAATCAATACATCGCCAACGCCAACCTTACATGCATAGCTCTGACGGTGATATGAAGCAAATCGTTCAACTAAATGGCCGGCAAAATCATATTCCTTATACATGAATATCCTGTCCCATGGAACAAAAACGTCATCAAAAACAATGAGTGCTTCATGACCACCAAACAGCGCATTACCCTGATCAATGGTATATTTTTCTAACTTGCGTGTATCGCACGACTGCCTGCCATAGATATAAATAATCCCCGGTGTATCAGCAGGTACTGCAAATGCAACAGCCCA
>DAOLVF010000158.1:0-3885 GCA_035420565.1 Spirochaetota bacterium
GTCTCTTATTTTTCTATTGCAAGCATTTTTTTAAAGATTTGTTCAGAGGTCTCAACTATTTTTTAATCAAATAGTAACTACTCAGAAACTGTAGGAAAAATCAAGCAGGAAATGATAGAGGAGTAAGAATACGCTCACGGAGCAGTTGGCACAGTGGGGGAATACGATACCTCCCGGTCAGACGATCCAATATATATTCGTAAAACGATATATCAAGTTTACGGCAGGTTTTCTTTAAACTCAAAAATGTATCTCGACATTCTCGTCCTAATTCGCTTCGCGTACCACCGTGAATTTTTCGTTTTAGAACATATACCCGTATAGCGTTTTCACTAATATTATTATGCAATGGTATTTCAGGGCGTTGTAACACTAAAAGCATTACCGTAATGCCCTCTTACCCCTTCCGGTAATGGCGCAATACAATAGGTGCCTTCTGGTGTCATCCAGCATTCCCGCCGATACACTATCGTGTGCGATGTTATCTCTATATCCTGTACGGTATACCTTTTATATCCCTTAAACTGAGCATTAACAGGTATATCCTGTGCCTCCAGTGTTATTTCTTGATACGAATTTGTAGATTTCGTTTTCCGTTTCTGACGCTCTTTCCGTGTCCGAGGCGCCTTCTTCATTATTTCACTATTCAGCTTGCTTGCCTTTATCTTTGGCCGTTGACTCCTCCCTTTTAATCGGGCTATCTCATCCTTTAAGAGCTGAATCTCCTTGCGCTGTGCCTCAATGATTTGCATGCATTGGCTGATTATAGCAAGCAACACTCTCACTGTCGGCGTTAACTCTTCTTCAGGTATTTCAGGTATTTGTATCTTTATGTCCATGGGGACATGATAATAGTACCCATTAAAAATTAATAGTCTTTTTTTGTATTTACCTACGTTTTTTGAGCAGTTACATAATTTTTTACATATAAACTAAAAAAATAATTGATTTTGTTTTAATCTCATAGCGATAGTCTTTTTTACATTGTTTTCTTAAATATTAAATTATAGGAGAGCGCAATGCCTAAAGAAAAATTTTTTTGCGCTAACTGTATGAACTGTATTGTTATCAGGCAATATGAATCTGATCCTGAGCGTTTTGTACTGCGGGTGCGCTGTACTAAGAAACAGTGGACCAAACGTTCAGGGGAGGAGAAGTTATACAAATATTTTACAGTATCCAGACGCACCGTTGATAATTGTCAATATTATAATGAAGCTGGTGATCTTTATCCCTATATCAAAAATTTAAGAAGGGATCTCCCCATTAAAGATGAAATCTATTCTACAAGGGAATAATCTATGATAGTCCACAGTTTCCATGGAGGAATTCATCCTCCAGATAATAAACATTTCACCAACCGGATTCCATTTAAATATCTTTCAATTCCACAAAAAAGCTTTATACCCCTACAACAACATATTGGTAAACCAGCAACACCCGTTGTTGAAGCAGGTCAACTTGTTGAAGAAGGGCAGCTCATTGGTCAGGCAAATGGACTTATAAGTGCTAACGTTCATGCAACTGTACCAGGCAAGGTTGTTGAGATTGCTGAATACCACACTCCTTACAGCGAGCATGGGCTATGTGTTGTTATTGAATCAGATGGATCGTTTAATACATCAGGCAAAGTACGCCAAAAAAATGATTTCCTGAGCCTTGACAAAGAAGCACTGATTGAAAAAGTTCAATCTGCTGGCATTGTTGGATTAGGAGGCGCTGCATTCCCCACAGCAGTTAAATTAAATCCACCAGCCAACCGTACTATTGATACCTTAATTATTAATGGTTCTGAATGCGAGCCATACCTTACTGTAGACGATATGCTTATGCAAACCCACCCTGAAGAAATTATTGAAGGTATCCAGATTGCAATGAAAATCCTGGGTATAAACAAGGCATATTTAGGCATTGAAAAAAATAAGCCTCTGGCAATTAAAGCATTACAAACTGCAGTAGCAAACGTAAAAACCCATGAGATTGTTATAATACCACTAAATAAGCGATATCCGCAGGGTGCTGAAAAACAGCTCATCTATACAATAACAAAGCGTGAAGTGCCATCAGGCGGGTTACCTATGGATGTCCATGTTGTTGTACAAAATGTGGGAACGATTTATGCTATTCGGGAAGCAGTTCTTTTTGATAAACCATTAATAGAACGATATATAACAGTAACGGGAAAAATTGTACGTAAACCTGGCAACTATAAAGTACGATTTGGTATGCGTGTCAGTGATATTCTGGAAGAATGCGGTGGACTTGTTGAAAATCCATCCAAGATTATTATGGGCGGGCCAATGTGTGGACTTGCTCTGAACCACATGGATATACCTGTTGTTAAGGGAACATCCGGAATTCTTTTTCTTGCAAAAAATGAAACTAAGGTTACACCATTCAGATCATGTATCCGATGTGGACGTTGTGTTTCAGTATGTCCTATGAATCTTATACCCTGTGATTTAGGAAATGCAGCCGAGAAACAACGCTATGATATTGCCGAAAAGCTTCATCCATTTGATTGCATTATGTGTGGTTCATGTTCATATATATGTCCATCAAAACGACCGCTATCACACTTTATCAAAGTAGTACAAACGGCACTGAGTGCAAAACGATAATTGCAGAAACACATTTTCACTATAGAAGGATCACCTATGGAAATAAAAGATGCTGATAAAAAACGCCTATTAGAAGATTTAGTGTTATCAAGTCCCCCTCACATCAAGGACACTCAGTCAGTACCACTTGTGATGTGGCTGGTAGTGCTTTCGCTTATGCCTGCAACAATATTTTCATGCTATTTATATGGACTCTATGTTGCATTAGTTATTGTAACATCCATAATTTCAGCAATAGTTTCAGAAATTATAATGCAATATCTTTTAAAAAGGCCAATTACTGTCAATGATGGTTCGGCGGTTATTACCGGACTACTATTAGCAATGAACCTACCGCCGCATGTACCGTTGTGGATTCCTGCTATTGGTTCAGCTTTTGCGATAATCATTGTCAAACAGCTATTTGGCGGATTGGGATACAACATATTTAATCCAGCACTGGCAGGACGAGCATTTTTACTTGCTTCATGGCCGGTGGAGATGACAACACTGTGGCACAGATTTCCCAATGGTTATGTCATCGCGCAAAATCCAATCTTTAATGCTGCAATGCCCCAGCAACTAATAGATAGTATCAGTGGCGCTACACCGCTGGGTGCATTAAAAGAAGCTCCTAAACTTTTACAGGAACTATCGCTACAGGCGCAACCTCTTTATGATTTCCTTTTTTCAAACGCCATGATAAAGTCATTGTTTATTGGTAATATTGGAGGCTGCATAGGCGAGACATCGGCTATCCTTTTATTGTTAGGTGCATTGCTACTATTATGGAAGAAAGTTATTACATGGCATATCCCGCTATCCTATATTGCAACCGTAGCTGCTTGTATGGGGATATACTATTACTTTACAGGTGTTCCAAACCTCCATTATGCTATACTCTTCCATGTATTATCAGGAGGGCTTATACTGGGAGCATTTTTCATGGCAACCGATATGGTTACCTCGCCTGTTACTAAAACAGGGATGATTATTTTTGGTATTGGCTGTGGAATACTGGCTTCAATTATACGGCTGTGGGGTGGTTATCCTGAAGGCGTTTCATATTCAATATTAATTATGAATGGCATTACACCCTTAATTGATAAATTAACCAGACCTAAAGTATTTGGAGCATGATAAGGACATAGTTATGATAGATAATCATTTACTAGTGGAGAACTATTGATGAACACCTTTCAAATGATAAAAGCAATATTGGTATTAACAATTATAGGGTTTATTGCTGCTTTTTCGCTTTCGTTTATGAATAAGCTTACCAGTG
>DAOLVF010000159.1:0-3871 GCA_035420565.1 Spirochaetota bacterium
ATTTCTTCATTTTAGCCTTTAAAGTATTTCGGGCTATATCTAATACACGGCTTGTCTTCTGAAGATTCCAATTAGTTAATTCTAAAGTATGCAGAATATAATCACGTTCTATTGCATCAATAACCTCCTGCAGTGTTTTGTAATCGGGAGGTAGATAGGGAGATTTTTTTCTGCCCCTGCGGGAGCTGATTTGTATCACGTGCTTTTCTTTTATGCCAGCCATAGAGAACTCCTTGCTCATCAAAAAAATTTAAATTACTAATATACAAAATATGTAAAATGATATCTAAAAAATGTCATATATTAAACTATAGTATGACTGGTTCAGCTTAAATCATTCCCATAAAAATATTCAATACATTTTTTATATTATTAAAAAAATATTTATATTTTGATATAATTGTTTTCTGGAATAGTCTTATAATAAATAATAGACATAATATTAATAATGTTAATATATTGCGAAGTATTACTGCTGATGAAAAAACAGGTTATACCGCTTGCTTATTGCTGTAAAAACTGCCACTCATTCTGATGTAAAGTTTAACACTTTTTGAATCTTTTCAAACTGTGAATATGTTATAGTACAGGTATCATGTTTTATCCAGAATATGTACCACTGGATAAATCATAAAAAGAACAAAATAGTGGTAAAACTGTTGTTACACGAAGCTGATTTGAGGAAAAAGCAATTGTAGGGAAGAAACTGTGAAAAAAACATAAAACTGTTGCATTATTTTCAGTATGATATTCATATTGTAGCAATTATAAATAATTTGTAACGGTGTGAACCTATGATTGATATTTTTTTAAAAGGCGGGCCGGTAATGTGGCCAATACTTTTTTGTTCAATACTATCGCTTGCAATCTTTTTTGAGCGGTTATATATGCTCATGAAATCACGCAGATATGTGTGGGGGGCAATTGCCCGGTATAAGGTAGAACCGTTAACAGATGAAGGTGACAGTGCATCATGCAATGGGATTGTAAAAGATCTACTGTCATATGCAGATAATTACAGCAGCAACACATTGCATGATATTGAACACAGGATGTATCGCTTTGCAACAGTTTTTATCCAGGGTTTAGAAAAGCGCCTCAACTGGCTGGCAATCATAGGCAATGTTGCACCACTGCTGGGATTATTGGGAACAGTGACAGGGATGATACGGGTATTTATGGCTATACAAAATATGCAGGGGCAGGTAAATCCTTCGGCGCTTGCTGGCGGTATATGGGAGGCACTTATCACCACAGCATTTGGACTTATTGTTGCCATACCAACACTTGTTGCATATCATTATTTTGAAGATCGAATAGATGAGATGGTAAATGCAATAAAAGATATAATCCATGTAATACTGGAAAATAAACACGAGTGTTAGCTGTGGATATTGAACGGAGAAAAAAGGTTTCAGTTGAGCTTAACATAGCGCCGCTTATTGATGTGGTCTTTCAGCTTCTTTTATTTTTTGCGCTTACAACATCATATGTAACCAATCCCGGTATAGAAGTAGCGTTACCAAAGGCTGCATCAGCCGTTCCCGTACAAAAAGAACATATTGAACTGTATATTACAAAAGATAATGCTGTATATTGTAATAATGAAAAGGTAACTATGGGTAGTTTAAGAAAAAGGCTGGAAAATATGCCCTCGTTATCTAAAACAGTAATCCTGAAAGCCGATAAGAGTGTAGAGCTGGGGATGGTGGTGCAGGTCATTGATGTGGTTAAGCAAACTAATATAAAAGATCTTGTGATAGCAACAACGCAAGAGGAATGACAATGGTGAGTGGGCAACAGAATATATTAAAAGTGACGTTAAGCATTTCAATCTGCATGCATAGTGCTGTGCTTTTTTTTACATTTCCAGCAATTCAATCAACAACCCCAAAGGAAGAGTTAACAGTAACCATCCATGGTCAGACTGTATTGCCCTATGTGGAAAAAGCCGGGGATACAACACGGTTAAAAAAAAGTACCACGCCCAATAGTCCCGCAGAATGTCATGAACAATCAATCACAGCAGCACAAAACTACACAATTTCAGGTCAGGATAGTGAAGAAGTTATGATGCAGTATACCGACATGATACGAAGTCGTATTCAGCAGGCACTTATATATCCTTCGACTGCACGGAAAGACGGCATAGAAGGTAAAGCCTATGTGAAATTTGTAATAGATAGTGCAGGGAATGTACTGTCGGTTGCGATGGTGAAATCATCGGGATGTGCTTTGTTGGATGATGAATCAGTGAAGGCTATATACAGGGCATCACCTTTTCCACGTATTCCTGAAAACCTCAATAAAAAATCACTATCGTTTGTTCAGGGTTTAACGTTTACCCTTAAATAATGGTTTTGTAATTGTTTGCCAATGCATGGTAATATCCTGTGATTAGCTTTTTTTCATCAATCCAATGACCTCGGTATGGTGGGTACACGGAAACATATCAATCATGAAAAGCTTTTGCAGGCGATAGTTGCTATCAATAAAGCTTCTGACGTCGCGAGCAAAGGTAACAGGATTGCATGAAATATAGACTATCGTTGCCGGGTCCATAGCTATGATGGTTTTACGTCCCTTCCTGCTTATACCCTGACGTGGAGGGTCGATAATAACGCAATCCGCACAGTTTGTATACGGATGGTAGTTCTCGATAGTTGTTGCATAAAAATTGCATGGAATAGTGTTGATTGTTGAATTCATTTTTGCAAATGTAATGCTCAATGTATTTGAATCTATGCCGGTGCCTTCCATTCGTTTTGACATATAAAGGCTGAAAAATCCCACGCCGCATCCAACATCTAAAAAGTGTGTAGCATTGTCGGTAAGCTCATTGACAATGGAAAGCATTTTCCCGCGAAGAAACCTATTTGCCTGGAAGAAAAGCTGTGGATTTCGCTTATAAACGATACCCTGTTCAATCTCGGTGATGACATCATTGGGGTCAGAGCCTATTTTATTATAGTGATCAACAGCAATCCTGATGGCACCGGAATTTTTTTTGCCAGTAACTATCGCCCTATTAATGTCATTGTGTACGAGCAGGCAGCCCGTTTGTGGTAATGGCTGTATGACATGAGAGTCTTTTTTAAAAAATCCAATATCCGCTCCGTTTGATTGAAATGTTGCGTGGCTTCGGTAGGCAAAACGTTGCGAGGCAATGATTTCTATACCGGGGACGCTCTGTATGGGTATCCCACCAATTCTTTGCAGTGTGTTTATAAAAAGATTTTTTTTAAGCGATAGTTCCTCTTCATAGGGAATGTGTAAAAAATCACAACCTCCGCAGCAGGCAAACGCAGGGCACCGGGGTTGGATACGAATTGGCGAAGGGTTAACAATATCAACAATCCTGGCAAATGAATAGGTTTTTGTACTGTTTATAATTTCAACAGTAAGGACATCGCCAATGGCGCAGTATGGTATAAAGACGGCTTTATTGTGTAAAAAACCAATACCAAAACCGTTATTGGCATAACGCTGAATAGTGAGTGCGTGAATTGTTGTGCTCATATATAGATACTGGATAACTATTGATGGTAAAAAGATATCATGCTATACCTATGCAATTGTCCAATGATGATTACATAGTATAAGGATACTGTTGGAAGTTAGGGATCAATATTCAATTAAAATTTGTGAATATATGCTCTGACCCCTTGTAGATAGTGTTTTTTCAAAAAAAATCGCAAAAAGTATCAACAAATACACCAATTCTTTTTAATATTTTCTATCTCCGGCGTTATGTATAGTAGGGATGTACATTATAATAAAAACACGGAGGAATACCCATGGCACGGAAATTGCGCGTACAACTGCCCGAGCACACCTACCACATCATGAGCCGCTGTATCGAGTGGCGTGA
>DAOLVF010000160.1:0-3842 GCA_035420565.1 Spirochaetota bacterium
TCTCACAACTTGAAAGATTTTCTTATGATAAGTATAATCTTATTGATAATAAAATGTATACATCATGGCAGGTACGTAATAAAAATAATTGGCATTTACAAATTCCTCACGGGGCGGAAGCCTAAGATGCGAAACGTATCATTTGGATAGCCATAGTTACAAACACTGGACTCCATAAGGTCTGCATCATAGTTCCAGCTGCCACCGCGAATAATCCGGAATACCCCATAATCATCAATGTCCCAGTCAAAACACCACTCCCATACATTCCCGCTCATATCATATAATCCCCATGCATTTGGCAATTTAGTGCCTACAGGATGCGTCTGTTCGTCTGAATTAGCATTATACCAGCAATAATCACCATTTACATTGTCACCCCAGTAATACCTTGTTGTTGTGCCCGCACGACAGGCATATTCCCACTCTGCACTCTCCGGCAACCGAAAGCCGTTCCCTCCATTAATTGTTACTGTCCATTTTATTGTATCACCAGTATTCTTATTCTCAGGGTCTTTGTGAACCTTATCAATAGTATAATACGGTTTACATCCTGCTTTAATGCTTAGCTTATTGCAAAACTCAACAGCATTGTACCAGTTTACCCGTTCAACCGGATTATCAGGATTCCCTTTGAAATAACTTGGATTTATTCCCATAATTGATTCATATTGCTGCTGCGTAACCTCACACATAGCCATCCAGAATCCATTCACTTTTACTTTATTACCACCCTGCATGAAACTTCCCGCAGGTATCTTCACAAAGGCAATACCCTCTCTTACCTCAACCAGACCTTTTTTCTTCAAATTTGATGATAGGTATATCTGCTTAACGGCTTTTTCCTGACTTACAGCAGTATCTTCATAAACAAAAAGAATGGCTATATATGTTATCATCACCACAACCATAAGTATGTGCCATCTATTAATGATTATAGGTAAAATCATTGCATCCTCCTTTGCTCATGACTGTTTCTGATTAATAAAATTGACTATTCTTTGATAGAACAATAGAAATGCTCTAAGCTGGATTTCTAAAAAGTCAAGCTAAAACGTACAAGAATTTTAAGAAATAATTAAGGAAAACAAGTTGTACCATAATAACAATCCAATTACTTTACAAATATTTTTTTTAATAGAAAACGCTCTATTTATAGTCATTAATAGAGCGTTTACAGCATAATACCAATTATTGTAAAACTATCAATCAATAATTGGTATGAACCCTGTTTCTTTTACTATAGACTGCCCTTCAGGGGAAAGAATAAAATCAATAAAGTTTTGAGCTGCAGGTTTAATTTTTACATCATTTACATACATATACAGTTTACGAGCGATGGGGTACTTACCTGATTTCCCATTTGGGATGGTTGGCTCAACGCTATTTACAAACAAAACTTTTACTGTATCATTAAGATATCCATACCCAACATAGCCAATGGCTTTTTTATTCCTTGCAACAACCGATAAAACTGCTCCATTTGATGCTTGAAGCAGCGCATCCTTGCGCACCTCAACATTTTTCATTACCTTTGATTCCCATACTTCATAGGTTCCCGAGCTTGAATCCCGTGAAATAACAACAATAGTTTCATCATTACCACCGACATCATTCCAATTTTTTACTGAACCTTCATAGATAGCCTTAAGCTGATGTAAAGTAAGATTTCCAACTGGATTAGAAGGATGCACAATGGGAACAATCATATCATAGGCTATTGCCACTCCCTTGATTGTTTCACCTTTTCGTTTAGCCATCTCCAATTCTACTTCATGCATTTCACGTGATGAATTAGCTATATCACAACTCCCATCAATCAACGCCTTTATACCATCACCTGAACCCGTACCTGACAGTGAAATGACAACCTTATTCTTCTCATAAAAAACTTCGGCAGATCTCTGAGCTATAGGGAGCACTGTCGTTGAACCTTTAACAACCACTTTCTCTTTAGCTTCTTTTTTGCACGCCAGCATAAGTAATCCAACCGAAACAATCAACAGTACGGATATCACATAATTTTTAATTGCCATTTTTTAACCTCCATAAAAACTAAAATTATCAACCTCACCTCAGCCTCTCTTCTTAGCAAGATGAGGTGAGCGATGTTCCCAATTTGCATCATTTTCATACCCTATGCGTCAATGCATCACAGACATCTTCTAACCATTCTGCCAAATTCTATTGACTTAGTTGTCCAAACACTATTTTAACTACACATAATAGATTACTATAATAACAATTCAATTACTTTGCAAATATTTTTTAAACAAAAAACGCTATATCAATATGCATCAATATAGCGTTTACAGCATAATACCAATTATTGTAAAGCTATCAATCAATAATTGGAATAAACCCAGCTTCTTTCACTATTATTTGCCCTTCATTTGAAAGGATAAAATTAATAAACTGCTTTGCCTCAGGTTTAATTTTTACATCATTTACATACATATACAGTTTACGAGCGATGGGGTACTTACCTGATTTGCCATTTGGGATGGTTGGCTCAACATTGTTTACATAAATACCCTTCACGGTCTTATCAAGATATCCATAGCCAACATAGCCAATGGCTTTTTTATTCCTTGCGACAACCGATAAAACCGCTCCATTTGACGCTTGAAGTAACGCATCCTTCCGCACTTCAGCTTTTTTCATTACCTTTGATTCCCATACCTCAAATGTCCCCGAGCTTGAATCACGTGACACTACCACAATCTTTTCATTATTTCCGCCAACCTGTTTCCAGTTGGTGATAGTTCCTTCATAGATAGCCTTTAGCTGTTCCAGTGAAAGATTCTTTACCGGATTGGACGGATGCACAATGGGAACAATCATATCATAAGCGATTGCAACCTCTTTTATCTTTTCACCTTTTTCTTTAGCCATAGCAAGTTCTTCCGGTTTCATCTCTCTTGATGAGTTGGCTATATCACAGCTCCCATCAATCAACGACTTTATACCATCACCTGAACCCGTACCTGAAAGACTGATAATAATCTTTGTTTTGTCATAAAACACCTCAACTGCCTTCTGTGCAATTGGTAATACTGTTGTTGAACCTTTGATAACAACTTTAGCATCATTGCCTTTAGAAAATCCCATTGATACTGAGAAGACAAATGCTGTTATCATTAACACCAAAAAACTCTTGACCTTCATAAAAGCCTCCCTGTAAACTATTAATGAGAAGATTTTGCAATCTCCATTGGTTGTATAAATAGTCATGCATTGTTAAATTTTTATGAAGAATCAATTAATTTTATGTTTTTTTATGTATTATCGACAAATCGTAAAAAACCACCTTTTCATGTGATTAATCATTGAAAAAAATGGTTGGCAACTATTTTCTGATACAATTGTATGAATAATTACTATTTTAGAAACCCTATTATGCTAATGAAAATGGATAAACATCTTCCAATCACAATCCAGAAGGGCTACTATAGAAGAATAACGTCTTTATTTTTAAAAAAAATATATGCTTTTATACATGACTTTATTATAAATTGTCAGTATTTATTTTATTACTTAAAAATAATTTTAAATTGAAATGAGGTACACCCCGCCGTCTTCGGCGCCGGGGTGTACATTTATTATTATATGTACATAATTTTCCGTTTTGGAATTAACAGTTATAAATCTTTACATTTTCTTTACAATTTCATAATATATTATTTATAATAAGATGGGTTATTATTAATATTAAGAATAATAACGGTGATATATGTCTGAAAAAGAAATAAAAGTCCAAGCAAAAAATCTTTCGTTTTACTATGGTAGCAGTCAGGCGCTTTTTGATATAGACCTCACTGTATTAGCTAATTCGGTAATGG
>DAOLVF010000161.1:0-3819 GCA_035420565.1 Spirochaetota bacterium
ATACATGATGGCTTTTGCACCGGGCGTATGCTTTTTAATTTCGGTGTGTTTTGTCCGGATGTTCCCAATTACCCGTGAGCGTTTTGATGAAATAAAGCATTTACTTGATGAACGAAAGAAGCAACAATGATGTGTTGATATTTTATGTTTGGTGGAGATTATGAAGCGTTTACTATCATCAGGAATTATTGTCATGGCACTTATCAGTATAGTTATGGTGTCCTGCTCCAGGAAAGAGAAGGGGCGTTTTTATAGTGATCAATATCATTTTTCAATAGTATTCCCCAGAACATGGGAGATACAGCAAAAAGAGATGGGTACCGTTGTTATAGGGCTTAGTCCTGAAGAAGGATTAAAAGATGATTTCCGCGAAAACATAACCATAACAACAGAGGATGCCGGTGATGATGTAACCCTTGAAAAATATTTTGACATATCACAAAAGAATATGAAAAACTATTCTACAGACTATAAGCTTTTATATAAAAACTATACATGGCTTGCTAAAAAAAGAGCCATGATACTGGGATTTACCTATACCATGAGCGGATTAAAGCTCAAAGCATTGCAATATTATATCATTCATAATAAAAGAGCATACGTCATTACATGCACCGGATTACCTCATACTTTTGGACGCTATGAAGAACGTTTTTTAACAATTGTGCGTTCATTCAGGCTTGAAAAATAAAATCATCTGCTGGCGTAGCAATACATACATCCAAACCTGCAGCTATTATATGCTCCTATGTCAACACTTTTTGTGCACAGACAGTTTTTACGCTGATGAGCATCTCTGGGTACATTAAGTTGAATGTTAAAAATATTCGATAGCAACTGCTGATCTATGCACGCTCCATTACTTATTCCATACAGTGAAAGCTCACTGCAACAGCTTTGTATGTGCATGCCTCGCTCATGTGCAATGGATGATAGCGAAGAAAAAAACTGTTCCATCTGTTCTGCATTATAATCTGCAAAAGGATTTAATACTATATTTCTATCGATAAGATGTTTGGTAATGCGTTTAATTACGCTACTGTAAGGCTCCATTATGCTGACAATTACTCTTTGCGTATGGTGGTGCAGTTCCGATGCTATAGCCCTGAAGTTGTTGATATGAAAATCAAAATCCAGTTCTCGGGAAAATACTATTGGGTCATATCGCCATATAACCTTTTGCGCTCCAATTTTGTTGCTTAACGCTTTAAAGATTTTTATGCTCTGCGATAGTTCCGGTGAATGAGCTTCAAGCCATTGAGGATAGCCGGTGATGGTAAATAAAAATATATAGTGGTACCCCCTGTCATCCAGTTCATCAAGGTAGTGCAATAGCGGGGCAGGACAGCGAGTCCAGAATACTATCGCCTCAACATTTTCGGGTAATAGCGATATCTCCCTTATTTGATTGGGATTGTATGGATTTTTTACCGTACAACTGCCCCTGTGTATGCAATCCATAAACCACTGCGAATAAAAGGCAGGGATGTCTGTTCGCCGGCTTGCACTTATTATCATGAGCTATCGCCAAAACTATTATTTAAAATTCTCTTGCTGTAATGCTTGTTTGATAATGCTGTCAATGTCAAGCTCTTTGAATAGCACGGTGAAGATTCCGTATGGTGGACTATAAAACGATACCACCTTTTTTGTTGTAGGATGGATAAATTGTAAAAAGCATGCATGGAGTGCAATCTGATTGTCCGCGGTGGTGGGGTGTGCACCATATTTTGTGTCATTGGCAATGGGCATAGCGTGATGTGAAAGCTGTGCGCGTATCTGATGTTTTTTGCCGGTATAAAGGTTAACCAGAACAAGCGAAAACGGTTCATCATGATATATAACCTTATACTGCAGTGCTGCTGGTACAGCGTTTTTAGTAACACCAACATGTGTTGTACTGTGAATGCGGACAACACTGTCTTCAAGGAGATGCCACTGGTTATCGCACGGAGTAATTTTTGATTCAACAGCAGCACAGTATAGTTTTACAACCTCATGACCTTTAAACTGCGAAAATAACCGTGACGCCGCTTTTGATGTTTTTGCAAATACCATAATCCCTGAAACCTGTTTATCCAATCGGTGAACAAGTCCTGCATAAACATTGCCGGGTTTGTGGTAAGTGACTTTAATATATTCCTTAATTATGTCCAGCAACGACTGCTCGTTTGTTTTATCTTTTTGACTTAAGATCCCTGCTGGTTTTTCAACAACGATAATATGATTGTCTTCGTAAACAATGCGGATATTTTTATATATTTTCATGATGACAATGATGCAGCGTGTTTTATGTATGTTTTGTTAAATAATTGCTACAATCTTCAGCATTTTTTGTGATGTACAGTTCAATCTCTTTTATGGTTTTTCCTTTAAAAGGATTGCTCCTTTCCAGTCTAAAAATTAATTGAGTAATGCTGTTGTAAAACATCAACACCGTATTGTTGTTTAAAAGAATATATGTGCCGCTTAATAGTTCGTTAAGGATTTCTTCATCAAGCTTTACTGTCATTTTATTTTTGGGATAGCTGTAAACTTTTTTCCATATCCCCTTTTTATTTTTTTGCACGATAGTTACTGAAGATAAGCCATGCTGCTGGCATAATGTAACAAAGGGATTGGCAGTAAGAGCCTTTTTTTCTTTTTTTGTTTCTTTTGTTATTTCAGGTTCCGGTTTTATTGCAACCTTTTGCTGAAAGATGATGATTGCAGCAGTACCTAAAATAATGAATGCAACAACAATGAGAAGATTCTCAAGGCACAATTTAAGAATAAGATTATCTGGCAGTGAGTAGGTATACGCTGTAATTATGGTATAGTATGAAATATCATAGATAAAGAAGTAGAATTTGCTGTTGTTGTAATAGCGTGTTACCTGTGGAAATGTTGATGCTGGCACTATCTTTTTTTGTGATATGTCAGCAATGATAGCATCAAATAATGTTTGATTTATGACCTTATCTTTTTTTGCTGCAATTAAAACGCTGTATTCATTGCTGGTTATGGCAATGAGTGCAAGCTGCTTAACAGCTTTAACCTGTTTTTCCAGACATTGAGCTAATGTTTTATCACCGCGGATTGCTGTGCTGTTTGTTTTTTGAAGTATGGTATTCAACTGTTTTACAACATTACTGTTTTCAACTGTTAAATAGCCTATATAATGAGGTTCAAAGGACGCAGCCCTGAAATGGGAATACATTACAATAACTGCAATGCATAGCAATAGAGTTATTACAATTATAATTGTTTTTTTCATATGATAGTCTTTTCAATAAAACTCAATACAGTGGACTCATAACTATATAATATATCATATCTGTATTTAATATCGGGAAATTATATCGCAATACTGAATACAGAAAATGGTTGTCATAACTAATAGGCTTGTGTTAAGAACTGATGATAAAAATAAAAAGAGATATCGTAAAAACAAAAATACTGTCAATTAATTATTTCATCAGTAACTATCGTGAACTATAAACTTCAATAAATCCATCAATTTTCTTTCACGATAAAAATACTTACCTTATTTGCTTTATGGAAATGCAATCAATAAAAAATTAAAATTCTTTTAAATCATGCAACAATTATACTATATGAAATAAGTATATTGTATGTACTTATGATGGGTATGTCAATCACATTAAACGCTTCTTAAAGTATTAACTAAAAAACATGCACAGTACATCAATCAATAAGAGCTATGCTTATACCTCAACTATACTCATAACTGTTTATCTAAAAATATGTATGTTACATCTATCAATGAGGGCGATGCAATCGCCCTCATTGTAATTCAATCATTATATTATCTGAAAA
>DAOLVF010000162.1:0-3816 GCA_035420565.1 Spirochaetota bacterium
GCAAAAAAAACAAAAAATTTTGTATTAATCCTTTAAAAAATTCAAAAGATTGTGTATATATAACCTGTAATGCAAATTTTTTCTATTTTGTATAGGTATAGATTTATATTTTGAAGTTATTGGATAGACCTGTTACATTAAAAATGGATTATTTATTTTTAGTTTTAATCCTTTGTATTCATCTAGTTCATATCGTGCATTAATAAGCTGAAAAAAAATATGCCGAGTCCTTCTTCTGTGGTTTCCGCACATGACATCGCCCGTGCACAAATCCGTACTGTCCTTTCTGTCACACCCAGTACCTTCGCAATTTCTTTCTGCCGTTCACCTTTTGCTTGCATAATTTTTGCATCCATGATTTTCTGCTCCTTGTTCATTATGGGGTCTTCCTTGTTGATGGTTTTGTAACACATCCCATCTTAGGTGTTGACCCTTTTTTATTATACTAAAAAGCGGCAATTTTAAATCGGTGTTGACAGCACGGTATTACCATAAATTATCTTGACAGGTAACCGTGGCTTTTACTATATAGAAACGGTTTCTTATACAGCTCTCCTAGCTCAACGGATAGAGCGTCGGCCTCCGGAGCCGTGTGTCCGGGTTCAATTCCCGGGGAGAGCGATTTTTTTACTGCTCTGTGCATTCCATGCTGGTGTAACCACTATGCGGTTCATTACACCATGCAATTGTTCTATGCTATAAATTATTAAACAGTAACTATCGCCCCATACCTTTTTTATAAGTAACCGGAACGCATACATGACAAACCTAACGCATATCATTGAAAAATATTTTTTAGTATGGATTGTGGTTTTTTCACTATGTGGCTACCATTTCCCTGCTATATTCAAAGGGCTTGTGGCATATATACCATTGTTTTTAGGCATTATCATGTTTGGGATGGGCATAACACTTGAATTTTCTGATTTTGTACACATAGTAAAAATTCCCGGCGCACTTATTGCGGGAGTGATAGGTCAATTTTTTATCATGCCTCTTGTTGCATACCTGTTGTGCATAGTATTTCAATTACCTCCTATGCTTGCAATTGGGGTTATACTTGTTGGAACATGCCCCGGCGGCACAGCATCCAATGTTATTACCTACCTGTCAAAAGGCGATGTGGCGCTTTCGGTTGCACTGACAACTACCACCACACTTGTTTCACCGTTAGCTACACCGCTGTTAACCTACCTGTATGCAGGTACATGGATACAGGTGCCGGTTATACCCATGCTCGTTTCCATACTGCAGGTCATTATTATACCAATTGTTCTGGGAATAACCATCCGCTATGCGTTCAAAGAAAAAATAAAAACTATTATAACCATACTCCCCTCTGTTTCGGTTGTGGCGATAGTTACTATTGTAGCGGGTATTACTGCCGCGAATGCTTTAGCCCTGAAAACAGTTGGGTTGCTTGTGATAGGCGTTGTTATGGTGCACAATGTGCTGGGACTGATTATGGGTTACCTGGCAAGCTGGTTATTTGGCTTTGATGAAAAGATAAGGCGAACCATTGCCATTGAGGTGGGTATGCAAAATTCCGGACTTGCGGTGTCCCTTGCGGTTACCCATTTTGAAGCAATCAGTGCGCTGCCGGGTGCACTATTCAGTATATGGCACAACATTTCGGGCTCGTTCATTGCGTGGTGGTGGAGACGACATTAGATAAGCAAAATAATATAATAATTGTGAATACATCCACCAAAATATATATAATTTAGTGAATTAAGAGGAAAACGTCAAGCATAAAAAGTGAGTGCCAAATCGGTAGCAGAACATTATAGAGTACTTATTCACCTAATGTTTTCTGCAAATTGTCAACATGACCGGTGAGCTCTCCAGAAAGCTGCTTGAAGGTCAAGGATATCTCAGTAAGACTATCGTAAAAATGATGGATCTGTTCAAGCGCTTCCTGAGATTGTGCAATTGCATTGGAATTTTTTTCCGTAAGTTCAGTGATATATCCGGTGTACTCAAGGGAATTTTCCAGATGGTCAATTACTGTATGTATGTTTTTATCCTGCGAAGATACCAGTTGTTGAAATTTGATGAAGAATGACCTGTTTGTTTCAAGAAATCCTATTATTTCGGTAAGAGCGCCGGAAGCCTCATCAATCTGCACTGATGCACTCAAAATTCTTTCCACCGACCGGCCTATTATGCCGCTAATTTCTTTAGCCGACGATTGGCTTTTGTCCGCCAGTTTAGAGATTTCATCGGCAACAACGGCAAATCCTCGTCCGTGCTCTCCTGCACGTGCAGACTCTATTGATGCATTGAGAGAAAGCAGGTTTGTCTGGTCTGCTATTTCGTTGATGGTCTGTGATATTTCCTCAATCATTTTAGATTCGTCACGGAGGCGTTCAATTGTTTTATGGGCTTCCTGAAGTTTGCGGTTACAGTCGTCCGAGAGTTCCTGTATCTTTTTGGCTTCAGTACTTGCTTCCTTTCCGGTTTCAGCGGCGTTTGACAGGTCTATGCCAAGTCCTCTGGTGAGATCGTTGATTTCGCGATTGTTTTCGATTTCCTTAAATGTTGCTTCCCTGAGCACTTGAAATGATTGAATGATGTTTGTGCCGATATCGCGGCTTTTTGCAAAAATAGTAGAATGTTCGTTTATTATGTTAGTAATATCGCCTGAAAAATTGTTAATAATCATTGAAGCATTGCGGACGTGCTCTACCACTGTTTTAGCTTCTGCCACAATGCTTTCGGCGCGTTCTTTTTCAAATTGTATGCGCATACGCTGCTCTTCAATCTGCTGAGATTTTTGCCAGCTTGCATATCGAAGCCTGTCAAGAATATAAATGAAACCGAGTGTGAAAAGAACAACAACAATCATGTCGTTGAGTGTGTACTGGTCGCGAACAGTTACAAATTCCATCCCCAGTGAAAGCCCTATAACAAAAAACAGCGCAACGGAAAAGAGAATCTCACTCCACAGTATGAACTTATTCATTGGAGCAACAAGCGGAATCATAAGCACGAAGAAATAACCTCCCATGTACACAGTGTCGCCTTTTGCCAGTCCGGTGATGATTCCCGTTGCAGCTTCAAGATAAAGTCCAAGGATTGCTAAAAGAGCCATGCTATACCGCTTAAAAAAATGGAAAAACTGCAAAATAAATATGATAAGGGATACTGCTGTTAGTCCGTAACGAAGGAGAGGTATCAGTGGTTGGTCGGGGCAAATCTGGCTGTCGACACCAACATAGCTTAACCATGCAATAATGCATACCAGCGATGCAAAAAATATCACCTTGCTGCACTGGTAATTAAGTTCCCCATTGTAGGAAGCGGAAAATTCATCACGATCAAGAAATATGATGTTTTTTATTTTTTGTATTATCGATAGATTACGCATGTTACCATCTATAGTGATGGTGGAAGTTTTGTCAAATCTTTAAAAATAGCAATTTACTGGGTTTTGAATCGGATTCACAATTGCAATCAGAATGAGCAGTTAAATCAAACGATATTAAAAACAGGTAAAATTAAGGAAGTATATTTTCGTGATTTTATTCTTAAATAAAACAACACCCGGCTTATTGTAATAAATTCCATCAATTGTAAACCTGAACTTCTGTATGGTGCAGAAAAAGGCAGTAAATCCCGTCATGTAGTGATTGACATTTCATTACTTCTGCTTTAGTATATACTGCAATGATACCTATACAGGGGGGTCTATGAGGAAGAAGATACTAATAACCGATGAAATAGCACCTGAAGGATTGAAACTTTTACAGAGCAATCCAGATTTTGATATAGTGTATAAACCTGGATTAAAAGCTGATGATTTAAAAAAGGAGA
>DAOLVF010000163.1:0-3811 GCA_035420565.1 Spirochaetota bacterium
AATCCTGTTCCCTTACTCCATACATTGAAAGGCGTGGCATGGCTAATGTTTCCGTCCATTCTTCCAGCGTATGGATACAATTATGCGTTTTTTGTTCTACATCGCTTCCACCCTTTTCCGGTGCAAGCAGTTCCCCTACTTTTGCATATTTTTGTAAATATTTTGTATCGCCAGCACTTTTTAATTTTATGATCGTTGTCCTGGCTGCTGCAGCAAGCAAAGTTCCGCACGCAACGCCATGGGGAATGCCAAATAAAGCACCCAATGGCGAAGCCAGCCCGTGCACAATGCCAAGCCCTGCATGGGCAAGCGTAATCCCGGAAACATACGCAGCATATGCCATGCCAGCCCTTAACGGTATAGAATCATTTTTTTCGATACATAACGGCAAAAGGCTTTGTTGCACTTTTTCTATTCCACTGAGTGATAGCGCATCAGTAAAAGGATTTGCCTTTGTTGAAACATATGACTCAATTAATTGAGTAAGAGCATCAAGACCACTTGCAGCGGTTATATTAAAAGGGCACCCAATCATGAGTTCAGGATCAATAATAGCAATATCAGGGACAAAGTTATCGTGGCGTAATGAGCGCTTAAAACCGTTGGTGCCGGTAGCACTGAGTACAGCATTTTTAGTTGCTTCACTTCCTGTACCCGCAGTAGTGGGGATTGCTATAAATGGAATTTTAACACCTCCATGTAGCTTTGTACCCACAACCTCCAGATAGTCATACACGCTTTCATTCAATGGCAACATGGCTGAGATTGCCTTGCCTGCATCGATTACACTGCCCCCGCCAATTGAAACGACTGCATTAATTTCTTTATCGGCAAATTGCTTTACCACTGCGTCAACAAGTTGCGGCGACGGTTCTCCATTAACAGTAACTATCGCATAATAAATATTTTTGCTTTTTAATAAGCGTTCAATAGCATCCAATCGTCCTGATTTTTTAAGCGATGAACCACCGGTTACCAGCAGTATTTTTTTCCCAAATTTTTCAACAGCAAATGGCAGTTGTGCGATAGCTCCCGCAAAAAACATGGTATAAGGCACCCGTCCCAATGAAAAATTGATTACTTCCATAATGATTCCTCAAGTGGTGCAATGACGGTATACGCTGTCCCTTTTCGGGGTTCTTCCATCCAGGGTGCAACAGTATCCTTCCACACTGCATAATGCTGTGTGTTTTTATGAGCGTTAGCATCCTGCTGTGTGCGATACGTTTCATACAGAATAAATAGTGCGGGATCATCCTGCGACTGCAACACATCAAAACGCAGGTTCCCTGGCTCCTGCAGTGAGTTTTTATGATTGTGGATTGTTGCCGTTATAAAGTCATTAATATGTTCTTTTTTTACATGGACGTTGACTACATTTACTATCATACCTTCCCCCTGTAATTGAATTATTAAAACAATGCAGTACTGCCGTCAGGATGTATAACTTTTATGAAAGAATCAAGTATATATTAATGGTATGAGCACTATCAAACAAATAAAAACTTACTTTACATTTATCTATAGTTTTTTACTGTTGCTACGAAATGATTTTTAGCTGATGATTCAGCATATATAGTATACTAATCCAAGAGGTGTTACCATGAATATTTTAATATTTGGTCCCAACGGCAGTGGTAAGGGAACACAGGGCGCAGTTGTACAAAAAAAATTTAACATTTCCCATATTGAGTCAGGTGTTATTTTTAGAGAAAACATAAAAAAAGGCACCGAATTGGGGCTTAAAGCAAAAACGTATATTGACCGCGGTGATCTGGTCCCTGATGAAATCACCATCCCAATGATTTTAAACAGACTCAGAGAACCAGATTGTAAAAACGGCTGGCTTCTTGATGGCTTCCCACGAAATGTTGAACAGGCAAAAGCCATTGATAAAGCGTTAAAAGAAGCCGGCATGGCACTTGATTATGTTATAGAAATAGTGCTTGATAGAGAAAGTGCCAAAAAACGAATAATGGGGAGAAGGCTCTGCGAAAATGACAATAATCATCCTAACAATATCTATATCGATGCAATAAAACCCGCTGAAAAAGATGGCCAGATAGTATGCCGTGTATGTGGCGGCAAGCTATCCGCCCGTGCTGATGATCAGGATGAAGCTGCTATCAATAAACGTCATAATATCTATTATGACACAAAGACCGGAACGTTAGCGGCTGTACAATATTTTAAAGATATTTCAAAACAAAGTGGCGGAAAGCCAAAAATTATAGAAGTAGACGGAACGCCAGGTGTTAAGGAAGTAAGTGAAGTATTGCTTAAAAAGTTGGGATAACAACAACATGTATACAGGGGGTTGAAACGCTACAACCTCAACCCCCTGTGTTTGTATTAATGTTGTATTAATGTTGTATTATTAATGGAAATAAAAAATATTGGTTGCTTCGTTATTGTATTTCCTTCACTATGAAAATTTGATGATGCATTTTTTGTAAAATGAAAATCCTCCGAAAATAGATTTATTAACCCCACCCCCCTATCTCGGGTAAGACGAGGAGAACATTCGCACCATTGTCATTCTGAGGGAGCGTTAGCGACCTGAGAATCTATTCGTTCATACATGAGTTAACAGTGTCAGGACAAACATTGCTTAATTCTTTTTGCATTTTATTTTTAAGTAAAAGTTTTCTGGAAGCATCACTCGCTTTTTTTGCCTCTGGCGATAGCTCTGGTTGAAACCTTTTAAATACGGATGTATCTTTTTCGATTACTCCTTTGTGTTTACCATTATAAAAAATATTATATGCCAGTGTTACAACAGATGTATGTATTGCATCTGCCATATGTTTGTTATTTTTTTTGATATATTCTTCATCACACTTGCTTATAAATTGATATACCGGTGCTGTTAATTCTTTTTCATGATTATATGTAACCTTCCCATAGTGATAGGTAATGATAACCACCAATGAAATCATTATAATCATAAAAATAATAATTTTTCGTAATTCTTTTTGCATATATACCAACCTACCGTGCTCATGCAACTATTTAATGTATTTCAACGTCAATCTGTAATGCAGGTATTATAAATTATAGTATGAAAAGTAAAGACATCAAAATTATTGTATGGTTATCCGGGCAATTGAATGTATTGCAAAGCGATAGTTATTAAAATATAAAAGTATTCATGAATATTGTTAAAACAATTTGACTTTTTTAATCAAAATAATACACTTTGGCTGAAATCAGCATATTATGATGTCAATTATAATACAGTAAGGGAGTTAATTATGAGTGAAATAAAGGTTGGGGAAAAAATAAAAGAATTCCGTGAAAAAAAGAATATGTCATTGCATGAATTAGCAGAAAAAACAGGATTTTCATCAGCTTTTATTTCACAGATTGAAAATCATCTCATCTCGCCGCCATTGGGTGCTATTATCAAAATAGCACATGCCCTATCAACAGAAATGGGAAGATTTTTTGGTCAGACTACCAGTGCACCATTTACCCTTGTGCGTTCAAATGAACGGGAGTTGACATCACGGGTTGCATCTAAGGAAGGCGTCCGATATGGATACACCTATGAGTCATTAGCACCCGAAAAAATTAATCGCCACATGGAGCCATTTATAGTAACGCTTGAACCAGTACAGGGCGGACAGCCATATAGCCATGAAGGTGAAGAATTTATATATGTTTTAGAAGGTGAAGTTAAAATACAATTAGTCGATTACTCTGATATCCTTTACCCGGGTGATTGCATCTATTATGATTCAATAGTTCCTCACAGGGTAGATACAGCAACAGAAAATTCAGCAAAAATATTAGCTGTACTATACAGCTC
>DAOLVF010000164.1:0-3708 GCA_035420565.1 Spirochaetota bacterium
CAACCTCACTATCCTCGCCATCAAGAAGCGCATAAATTTTACCAATTTGCCCCTGTAAGGACGTAAACTCAAAGACAAGGGACGTCGTAAGGTCGGTCTTTGCCAATAGCACAGCACGATCTATCTTTTTCATAGTAGCATCATCGAAGGATAGTTGCTGACTTATAACCTCAGCTATCTTCTGCACCCTTACTACTTTATCATAGATAGAGCCCAGCTCTTTATGGAAAAGGATAGACTTTAACATATCAACACGATCAGCTAATGGGATCTTTCTATCCTCTTCAAAGAAAAATCGTGCATCCGTGAAGCGTGCCCTGATAACACGCTGATTTCCTTTCACAATATGCTCTGTTGGTGGATTATTTGATACAACTAAAAATTTTGGCAATAGTTTGCCGTTATCATCACGGATGGCAAAATACTTCTGGTGCTCCTTCATCTCAGTAATAAGGACTATATCAGGAATAGTTAAGAACGACTCATCAAAACTACAGATAACTACATAGGGGCTTTCTGTTAAAAAGGTAACAGTGTCCAGGAGTTCTTCATCTTCCACCAGTTTGCCCTGCAAGGTTTTAGCAGCACTATACAATTGTTGTTTAATACTCTCCTTCCGCTTATTGTGATCAACTATCACCCCATGTTTTTCTAAAACTTCACCATACTCCCGGCAATAATGCAGGGGAATCATACAATTGTTCTGGATATAATGCCCTCTGACTTTATTATCAAACGGTATTCCATCAATTGAATGCATTACAACCGTATCATTGAAGAGGACACAGATATAATCAATAGGTCGGGGAAAACTAATCCGTTTAACATTCCAGCGCATACGTTTGGGAAAATTTACCTGCATAATGATTTGCTCAATCATCTCCGGAATAATTGCTGTTACCGGCTTTGCTTCTACCATGCGTCTGGCATAGATATAATCACCCTTACTTGTATTCTGAATAAATGTATCTTCCAATTTTATTTTGTTCCCTTCTAAAAACCCCATGAATGCCTTTGTGGGGTTTCCCTCTGCGTCATAGGCAGCCTTAACCGATGGACCTTTTAATTCTTCATAATCTTCCGATTGCTTATCAGCCATATCGCTGACACATACTGCAATGCGCCGTGGCGTTGCATAAACCATACACGAGCCAGATGCAATCCTGTGCGTTTTCAAACCTTCACTCATAAGTGCGGCTATTTGCTGTATAGCAGGAGGAATATATCCTGCAGGTATCTCTTCAGTACCAATCTCGCAAACAAAGTTAATCCTCTCCATATCCTTTTATCCTACTTTCGTTTCTTTTTTAATTCCACATAAGGATTTATATGCTGACCTTTCCTGATAATTTCAAAGTGTAGATGCGGGCCGGTAGAGTTGCCAGTATTACCACTCTTAGCAATAATCTGCCCCTGTTTTACATATTGACCTTCTTTCACAATTATTCTGGACAGATGCCCATACAATGTTCTATCGCCCCCGGGATGAGTTACGACAATCACCTTACCATATCCCCCTAACCAGCCTGCATAGCTTATCCGCCCATATTTGCTGGCATGTATCCATTCATAGTTTGCTCTAACATCAATACCCTGATGGAACTGCTTATCACCATATACGGGATCTTTACGCCATCCATAGCCACTGGTAATATATTGATTGTTAACAGGCCATAGAAACCCCTTGAAAATATCAAGCGGCTTTGCATCAGGGATAAAGATATGCTGCCCAACATTGATAAAATCAGGATTAGCTATTACATTCTCAGCAATTATTTTTTGTATCCCTACATTGTACTTTCTGGCAAGAGAAGGAAGCGTCTGACCGCTTTGTACACTAACTATCAATCCATCTTTATTGGGGATGGTTAAAACCTGTCCAACATGCACAAGGTCATATGATTCCAGCTTATTACATCCACAAATCGTATCCATCGAAACACCATACATTCCAGCAATCTCGCTTAATGTTTCACCCTGCTTTATAGTATGGTGTACAATCTTTAATATGGAACGTTCACGGGGTTCCTCAAATTCTTTATTGGCAATGGTCTTTTTCTTAATTTCATCATACCATGAAGCTTCTGAAAAAAATATATCGTTAATACCAGCCAAAATAAAAAGCACAACAAGGCACAAACAAACAGCAGCAAATGCTATCCCCGCTCTCCTGAAACTGCGCCATGAAATGCTTTTAATAAAGGCATTGTTTTTCCGTCTGTGGATAATAATTATCTCAGATGATAAAAGTGTTATGCTTATATCACCTACTATATAATTATGTAAATGCCACGATCTCATAGATTCATTATCGGCAACAAAGAATCAGTCGTCATTTTTCAGAACCCTTCTTGCTGAAAATTCCCGCAGCCTGCGGCGTTCCAGCGTACGATTCTTCAATAAGCTTCTTCACATCTTTCTTTTGTCCACCTGTTATGGTAACCACACCCTGAGAAACCACACCACGCTGTACAGTCAGTATTGGTGTTTCAATATCACCCAGCACCTTGGCTGTTTCCAGTAATTTAACCTCTTCATCAGCAACAATATTCCCAATGACAGTCCCTGCAACAACAACATTTTTGGCATGTATATTTGTCTTAACCTTTCCGGTTTCACCTACTACAAGCTCCTCATCGGTTTTGATCTCACCTTCAAATTTCCCATCAATACGAAGCGAACCACTGATATAAAATTTACCTTCAAAAACCGAACCTTCGCCAATAGTACTATTCAAGCTATCACTTTTACCAGCCATACGTTTATCACCTCTTGCTTATTAATTTCCTTGTTGCATTATTTTTTTGAATGTACATGTACTTTTGAATTATTGCAATTTTATTTCAACTATTTTTTATTGCAAATCAATTATTCCTGTACTATTTTTACTAAAAGCAATACTATTATGTGCGATAGTTACTGATAATTAACTGCAACCTGATGATATATAATATATGAACATATTACAAACACCCATCGTTGTCAATGAGATATTCTACTCCCTGCAGGGTGAAACTACCCGTACTGGATTTCCGTCTCTTTTTATACGGCTGGCAGGCTGTAACCTCAATTGCAGGTGGTGCGACACTGCCTATGCAAGGACCGGTTATACAATGACTATCGCCAGTATTGTAAAAAAAATACAACAGTACCCATTAGCCAACCATATTACCATCACTGGTGGCGAACCTCTGATACAGCAGGGCACGATAGCTTTGCTGAATATTCTTTGCACACATAACTATCCTCTTCAGCTTGAAACCAATGGCAGTATTTCACTGGAAAAAGTACCGCAACCCGTACACAGGATAGTAGATGTTAAAACACCTTCAAGCGGCGAGGAAAAGTCATTTAACTTTACAAACCTGCAATTATTGCAGCCACACGATGAAATAAAATTTGTGATAGCCAATGACAATGACTATAATTATGCTAAGGAGTTTATGCAAAAATATTGTGCCAATACATGCTGTGTTATTAACTTTTCACCGGTAGTGTTAACCATGAAGCCGCAGACACTTGCAGAATATATTCTGCGTGACAGATTACCGGTACGGCTTAACGTTCAGTTGCATACAATGTTATGGCAGCAAGAACCCAAACATTTTTAGGAGCAAGCGATGGACTACGTAGGACATATCATACGCCCCCCTTCAGAAGCGTATAGTATGATTATTCAGGTAACCGTTGGGTGCTCGCACAACATGT
>DAOLVF010000165.1:0-3690 GCA_035420565.1 Spirochaetota bacterium
CACTCAATGAGGCATATCAGGTTATTACTATCATAGGCAACTATCTCAATGCATGCAAGCCCGATGTTTCAATACTGGAGATTGGCACCGGCATGGGGATTGCTGCTGCCTGTCTTAAAAAGGCAGGTTTTGATGTGCATGCCATTGAACCGCATACCGCAGGCTTTGAAAATCGTTCCCTGCTGTATCAAAGGGTGTATGCTCTTTTAGACATAGGTGATATTGTTTTGCCGGTAACTATCGAACAGATGCCTTTGAACAAACAATACGATTTTATTTTTTCATTTAATGTGCTTGAACATGTTAACAGGATTGAAGCTGCTTTCAGGGTACTATCGCACATACTAAAACCCGCTGGCGTTATGGTTCATAGCTGTCCCAACTATTACATACCGTATGAACCGCATTGCAATGTGCTGCTGCTGCCTTTTGTGCCGCAGTATACACACTATATTTGCAGACGCCTGCGCAATAGTGTGGGGCTATCGTTAACATTTACCACGGTGGGGTTAATAAAAAAGCTTGCCAAAACCAATAACCTTGCGGTAACCTTTAAAAACGATGTGCTGTACAATGCGTTTAGGCGTTTTGAGTATGATGCAGCGTTTGCACAACGTCAAAAGGGGCTGCCGCTGGTGGTGTATAAATTGTTAAAAAAATGCAGGATACTGTGGCTGGCAAAGCATGTACCTGTTGTTATGCAAACACCCATGGTATTTGAGCTGAAAAAAAAGTAGGCTATGGCATATACGCAGGCTCAGGGGGGTACAAAAGCGGCGGCTTATCACCGCTATAGGTGCCGTTTATGATGGCGTTGGCAATATCGCGGGCGGGCTTTGCCTTTGGGTTGCCGGCGGTTTGTTTTAAAAATTGCTGTAACGGCTCCATCCAGTTTTTTTGTACCGGTGTTTGTGTAATGAAGCCGGTAATGCCCTGCTGTTGATATTGTTTGTAGATGTACCAGTTTATGACGCCTATATTAAAGGTTGCGTAGGGCTCATCGTAATTGTTTAGCTCCAGCACCCTTGTGGTATAGTCAAGGGCGTCGTAAATTTTGTTTTGCGTCCATAAATCAACCGCTTTATAGTGGTACAGTGTACTTAAAATATTGGCGGGGATTGGTGCTCTGCCTTTTGTATTTTCAAAAAGCTCATTGGCTTTTGCATAGTCGCGGCGGTAAAAGGCTCTGACCCCCTGATACATGGTGTTTGCCGCCTCAACCAGCGGCTTTTGATTGGACCATGTAAATTCTTGCTGCATATGCTGTAACAAAAGCTCGCAACCTTGCCAGTTTAATGTTCGCGCTAAAAAGTTTAGTATCAGTACTGATTGCGTTAAGCTGGGATAGCTGTAGATGTAATTGCTGTATTGGAAGGTATTGCCGGGAAGTGGTATATGCTTTTTTACAAATACTATCCCGCCCGTTCCGTAAAATGCCACCTTCCAATCGGGATGATAAAGGAAATAAGGGTATAGATGTAAATCCATATACTGAAGATGCAGTATATCAAAGGGGTATTTGCTCATGAACTCTTCAACATCCTGCCGGGATGCAAATTTAAGGTATTCATTGTACCAGCTTTTAAACGGGAAGTAGCGCGGGTCAATCATGATCTTATTGTCCGGGTACATGCGCCACAAAAAGTAGCCTCCGCAGTTGTAGGGATTGCCAATGGTATAGCCCGGATAGTACTTTGCTATAAAATTTGCTTCTTCATCGCTGTTAATAAATGAATTGCCAAATCCAAACCATGTTGCATTGGCGGTAAAGTTGATAAAGGTATGCCAGCGCAACTGGTCCAACCCCGCTAACAGCATGATGGCGGTAATGATGGCTGGTATCCACCTTTTTTTTGGTGTATAGTACCACGCATCCCCTTTTATATAAAACAGCGTGCTGAATACATACACCGGTATCCAGTAGTAGATAAGCCTTCCAAATATGGTGTATAAAGCCGCATACATCACATTGTTTACAATAAACACCCAGTCAATTGTATGTAAACGGTAGCGTTTGGTGCTTATAATGGTATATAGCAGTATAATAATGGGGATAACAAAATACAGCACAAAGGTTGGTACGGCAAGGGTAGGTGTATAAGCCTGCACTGTTTTAAGGTTTTCAACATCAGGCTTTAGTAAAAGCGACTGCAGCAAATCAAGGTGATAGCTGTATCCATACGGTGTTACAAATGTTGCCAAAAATGACAATATCCATGCAATGGTAATATGCCGTAATACTTTTTTATTGACCGTTGTATCCTTTTGAAATTTATAATTTAAGAGTATGCCTATATAGGTGCACACAAAAAATGGTGCAGCAAAGATAAAACCGCCGTGGCTATTTACCCATATAAGGATGACAATCGGAATGCCATAAAGGTATGCAAGGTTTTTTTGCATGGTAAGGCTAAACATGTACCATAAAAATACCATGATGGTCATAAACACATAGGTAAAAAGCTCCGGCTTTATCATACTTCCCGACGAGTTGCCGTGCGTTATAACCCCCATTAAAATAACAAACAGGCTTACAGGATGGGTTAGCACATTTCTTTTGATTGCATACAGTATAAACAGCGCAAGCGCAAAAACAGCCAGTGCGTATTTTACTGCATACAGGCTGTAAAATCCATATGCTGAGTACAGTGCATAGAGTATAATCTCAGGTATCCATGCGCAGTACACCGTGTCGTTGCTTGCCGGTGTCCATGTGTACAGTGAGTGGTGTGGGATTAGCGTTTTATGTTCCAGCATGTATTGTCCATACTCCATGTGCCACCATGTGTCGCCATCATCAATGGGGCGGGTGTTACCAATGAATAAGGCAGCAGCAATAAACAGCAACAGTATGACGGTTACTACTATCTTTGCAATTTTCATGATGTGTACCGTATTAACATGGATTTTTATGCCGGTGAAAATGATAGTATATGCCGGGTATACTTTTTTTTAGCAAGCATTTTATTGTTCTTTCTTTTTTTTTGGGCGATAGTTACCGGGTAGATAGTATCATAAATGATGTAATGTACAGTAACTATTGGCTATTTGTTAAAAAAAGTATATAAAGTATATAAAGTATATATTGAATCAATTACTGGTTTTAATTCATCATTTGTCATTCCGCAATATAGCGGCAGTCGTAATAATCGTTGACTTTCTTGTGTTGTGAACTGGTCAATCTACTATAATGTGAAAACTTTATCATCTTTTTCTTATTGCTTCAAATTTGACTTTATCAAATCTCTTTCCCATATTTCAGAATGCTTTCAATAAAACCACTTGTATCAGAATTTTCATTAAGCAGAATGGGTTCAATGCGCACATCAACCTTTTGTACTAATTCAAAAAGTTTTGCACTTAGTTCCAGATAATCACCATTAAACTTATCAACGATAACTGCTATATCAATATCGCTGCTACTGTTTTCAGAATTTTTTGCGTATGATCCATACAAAACAATTCTTTTCACAGGCATTGTTCGTCTAACTATGCTGGCATACTGCTTTGCTTTTGCAACAATTGTTTGATCCATTCAAATAACTCCTCGGTTTTTTTGAGTAGATCATTACAAACCTGCTCAGTGAGTGCTTTTATTAATTCGTTTTTGTCCTGTGGATAGCGTGCTAAAATATTCAAAGGCATTAAATAATTTAAAAGCGTGTTCATATCTTCATTCATATACTGTTT
>DAOLVF010000166.1:0-3675 GCA_035420565.1 Spirochaetota bacterium
CAATTTTAAATTTTCAATGTTCCAGCATAATTTATTAATCACATGTTCTTTTTATTTCATAGTTTTATAGCTTCAACATACCAGCAGCATTCAATCATGCGACATCCTCTAAAGAAGGTATATTTGATATTACAAATATTAATATTTCTGTTGACATATCATAACAATACTATATACATTTAAAATTAAATTTATTATTTTATTATAGGGGGTTCGTTATGAAAATAGATTTACCATGGGGTTCTTCTTCGATACAGATAGATCTTCCCGAATCATGGGAAGTTATTATACCTGAGCACCAATTGAAAGAACTATCGCCAAAAAAACAAAAAGGAAAAGATATTGTTGCCAAATCGATAGCCCAACCTATTGCAGCAAAAGCACTTGCAAAATATTCTTTAAAGAATAAAAAAGTTGTCATTATTGTTGACGACAACACACGCCCAACACCTGCCCATACCTTTTTTGATGTGATACTTGATGCGTTGAAAAAAGCAGGCTGTAACACAAGGAACAATGCCATCGTAATACCTGCATTGGGTATACATACTCCAATGACACAACAGGAAATGGAGGTAAAAATTGGCAAAAAAAATATAAGCCAGATACAATGGGAAAATCATGATGCGTTTGATAAAGCAAAAAATATCCATTTTGGTAAAACTTCTCGTGGGATAGATGTATATCTTAATCATCATCTCAAAGACGCTGATCTAATTTTACTCATAGGTCTTGTTGAACCTCATCTGTGGGCTGGTTTTGGCGGAGGGCTTAAAAATATTTTGCCAGGTGTTGCTTATTCAGAAACTATCGGCCACCATCATGCCATTATTGCCGAACCACCATATCGATTCAACAGGGTAGCAGTTGATGCTGAACAAAATTCGTTTCGCCTTGATCTGGAAGAAACGTTAAATATGATTAAAGGGGAAATATTCTGTATTAATGTTGTGCTAGATACCAATAAGGAGATCATTGCAAGCTTTGCTGGTCATCCAATTAAGTGCCATAGAGAAGCAGTTGCATTTACGAAAACAATATGCGGCTTGCCTCTCCAAAAAAAGGTTGATGGGATTATCACCAATTCATTCCCTATGGATATTAATTTTAAACAGAGTATGAAATGTGTTGGTAACTGTCTGCCAGCTTTACGGCCAAAGGGCATTGTTATGGGCTTTTTGCGTGCTGAACGCGGACTTGATGATATCCCCATGCCAGAAAAATCTACACCATTATGGCTTACCCGCACTATTTTAAGAACATTGGGGGCTTCACGTGTACTGGGTTTTTTAGAAAAAATACAACCCGGACTTAATGTTGAAGAAAAATTTTTAACCTACTATTCAATGCAACTTATACGTGCGCACAATCTTTATTTTTATGTTCCATCTCTCTCAGATAAGGAAGTAAAAGCCCTGGGATTTTTTGAACGATTTACCTCGCCACAAGGAGTAATTGAGCGTGGATTAAACCATTTAGGTAAAAAAGCAACCGTTGCTGTTTTCAAAGAAGGTGGCTCAACTTTTCCTTTGTTTTAAGTATCGCACAATAAAGTAATTGACATAAAAAGAGCATTGCACAATACCAATGCCAATTCAACGTTAATAGGACAAAGGTGATCTATGGCTCAATGCAAGGATATTCTATTGATACTCCTATTCTGCATTCTTATTTCATGCAGTAATAGCGATTCTTCAGAGGCAAAAACAAATTCCCGTTTCGCAACTGCAACTATCAATGCTGATATTGTAGAGTCCGCTAAATTTTTAGCAGGCAAACCACTATCACCGTCATCACGTCTTTTCCAGCTTACTCTTGACAAACGTTATGTAAGCTATGTTGACGAAATAAAAAAGAGCTGGGAAAGACTGCAGAAAAAGAATATAGATGCAATTGTTAAATGGCGTGGTGAAAATTTGCCAAAAAAATACAATAAAACAATATTCTATCCATTTAGCGGACCTGACATCTTAAACGCCGTTGTCTTTTTCCCTGATGGTGATGACTATATTATGTTTGGGCTTGAACCATGTGGTGACATCCCTGCTCCCTATTCATTGACAAAGGAACAAGTTTTTTCAGGTTTATGGGGATTGCGTGCATCATTGAATGAAATATTAAAAATAAATTATTTTATTACCAATGACATGAAGAAGGAGGTAAGTACCAACGAATTTAATAGCATGATAAGCATTATAATGTGGTTTTTGGAGCAATTGAATTATGATGTCATTAACGTAAAAAATATATGGATAGATGATTACAGCATGGTTAGCACAATGCCTGCTACAACACAACCAAATCACTACATACCAGGCGCTGAGATATATTTTAAAGATGCTTCCGGTTATATACGGCGCGTACGCTATTTTCAGATTAATGTTATCGACAATTCATTGTTGCAATATACCAATTTTATTCCTCATTTGGAGTCATATAAGCGCTTTACCACTATCATAAAGTCAGCATCGTATCTTATGCATAACGATACTAAGTTTACTAAGATACGTGATATAACATTAAAGCATAGTGATCTTATTCTGCAGGATGATTCGGGTATTGCCTTCAAGTTTTTTAGCCCCTATGAGTGGAAATTTACATTCTTTGGCGTATATAATACACCAATTCAAGTGTTTGCCAATCGCTATCAACAAGAGCTCAAAACACGCTTTAATGCACTATCCAAAGGACCGTTGCCATTTTCGTATGGCTATAATAAAGGCACTGGAAGATCCAACCTCATGTTAGCCGAGCGCATCCAGTGAAAAAATTTTCCTCAGCTATTATAGCAGGTTATATTTTTATTTTAAACTGCCTGCCTCAGCTCCAGGCTCAAAGCCCAATTCAAAATGGCATCCATACATTATATTTACCTGATGCAGTT
The DNA here is from genome assembly GCA_035420565.1 of Spirochaetota bacterium. GTDB lineage: Bacteria > Spirochaetota > UBA4802 > UBA4802 > UB4802 > UBA4802. The sequence goes on from DAOLVF010000166.1 coordinate 2,885, forward strand.
GAAAAACAAAGCAAAACTATTCCTGTTGATATTTTTATAGGTGATAGTAACTATCAAAAAAACATTCTTGTTTTACCAGGATGGAATTTTTCGCGCAAACGATGGATACAGGAAACCTCGTTACAGCAGGAGGCATTGAAGCGACACTACAACCTCATACTCCCCGAGATGGGAATAACTATCTACGAATCAAAATATTTTAATGAAACAAAACGCAAATGGGCAAAAACGCCCGGCTCAGAGTGGATAAAAACAATACTCATTCCAGAAATGCAAAAGCGTGGTTTATTATTGTCGCACCAGTTCAATGCTGTTATGGGACTCTCTACTGGTGGACGCGGTGCGGTATTAACTGCACTTTACAACAAACAAATATTTAAAGCTTGTGCTTCATTATCCGGTGACTATAATCAGGCTACGATGTCCAATGATAAATTAATGACAGCTACTTATGGTCCATACTCTCAGTTTAAAGATAGATGGGCAAAAGAGGATAATCCGTATTTCATGATAGACGGATGGAATATCCCACTGTATCTTGGACATGGCACAAAGGATACAGTTGTACCATTTGATCAAACGAAAGCATTTTATGAAAAGTTGAAATCACAAAAACCAGATATTACCATTATATTTCATCAGTGTGAATTTGGCCATGATTTTAAATACTGGTCTTCTGAGGTAGTTCCTATTCTTAACTTCTTTGACGCCATTTATGAACATGCAGGGGAACAACAATGAATGACATTGACGATATAAAACAAAAGGCTTATGATTTAGCAGAAAACATA
>DAOLVF010000167.1:0-3645 GCA_035420565.1 Spirochaetota bacterium
CCGCCAATGGCATCAGCAGGTATATCCTGTATTAATGCATACATACATTTACCCGTCAGGATGCATCCTTCAGGATATAACGTGGTAGCCTTGCAATCAAAATAGTATGGGCTCTGTTTCCCCGAAACAAGGGTAAATGGCGGGTTGTCCCTGTACATAAATGATTTTTGATAGAGTATTTCAAATAGCCGTTCTTTATTGGTCAATGGTTGTTCTCCTTGTATTTTTTTGGCCACAGCTTTTTTAATCTTTCCCTGATGTTTTTTTCGTTACCTTCTAACGATGGCGTGTAAAAAATCAATTCTTTTATTGCATCGGGCAAATATTGTTCGTCAACAAAATGGCCGGGATACTCATGGGGATACTTATACCCTTGAGCATAGCCAAACTGCTGCATAAGTTTGGTGGGAGCATTTCGTAAATACAGCGGTATCTCGTGAATACCCTGCTGCACAACCTCCTTTGCGTTGAGCAGTGCCATATACGATGCATTGCTTTTGGGACACGATGCCAGAAAAGTTGCCATATGTGCCAGTATTATCTCACACTCGGGCAGTCCTATATTCTTTACCGCAATCATCCCTGAGGTTGCCACCGTTAATGCAAGTGGATACGCATTGCCAATATCCTCCGAAGCAAATATTACCATTCGGCGTGCAATAAATTCGGGTTCTTCACCGGCAACAAGCATCCGTGCTAAATAATAGATAGCTGCATTGGGGTCAGAGCCTCGCAATGATTTTATAAATGCTGATATCGTATCATAATGTTTATCACCGCTTTTATCATAAGCAATGCTCTGCTCCCGGTATGCCTCCAGTATAATCTCTTTATTGAGTTCCCCCTCACCGTTTAAAAATACCGCTGCTTCAAGTATGTTCAATGCTCGCCGCGCATCACCCATTGCCAGTTGTGATATACTGTCCAGTGCTTCATCAGGTATACTTATATTTTTGTGCGATAGTTCCTGATCATGAGTCAATGCCCGGGTAACTATCACCCTTATATCGTCCTCCTGCAAAGGATACAGCCGTAAAACACGGGTTCGCGACAATAACGGCGAAATAATGCTGAACGAAGGATTTTCAGTGGTTGCTCCTATTAAAACGATATCACCACTTTCAACAGCACCAAGCACTGCATCCTGTTGAGCTTTGTTGAAGCGGTGAATCTCATCAATAAAAAGCAATGTTTGAATGCCCTGTGAACGGTTATCCCTTCCTTTTTCTATAACCTTGCGCACATCAGCAACGCCTGCCGAAATAGCGCTTATAAAATACGAATCCATCCGGCATGTATGCGCAATAAGCCTTGCAAGGGTAGTTTTGCCCGTTCCCGGGTCACCCCACAGGATAATCGACAGAGCTTTCTTCTGATCAAAGACAGAATACAACAGTTTGCCTTTTGAAAGCAGGTGCCTCTGACCAACAAATTCCTCAATTGTTTGCGGGCGCATCCGTTCGGCTAAGGGAACATAGGTGTCTTTGTTAAATAGATTCATTATTACATGCTTCTTCTATACATACCACCAACGCTGTAGAGTGCATCAGTTAGCTGTCCTAAAGAGCAATATTGAGCAACATCCATTAATGTTTCAAACACATTTTCATGTTGTTTTACTATTTGTTTTAATTTTTGTAAGGCTATATCGGCTTCCGGCTTCCATACCCTGTGAAATTGCGCTAATGATTCAAGCTGTACATCTTTTTCTTCCGGCGTTGCTCGTACAACCTCATTGGGAATCTGTATGGGTGAGCCATCCTTTGAAAGAAAGGTGTTTACTCCTATAATGGGCAATTCACCGGTCATTTTTTTATTTTCATAGTAAAGTGATTCTTCCTGAATTTTATTGCGCTGATACATGGTTTCCATGGCTCCTAAAACGCCACCGCGTATACTGATATTGTTAAACTCAGCAATAACAGCCTCCTCCACCAGATCAGTCAACTCTTCTATGATGAATGCTCCCTGCAGTGGGTTCTGATTTTTTGCCAGTCCATATTCCTGGTTAATAATCATCTGTATTGCTAATGCCCGGCGCACCGATTCTTCCGTAGGCGTGGTTATTGCTTCATCATATGAATTGGTATGCAAAGAATTACAATTATCATAAATGGCATACAAAGCCTGAAGGGTGGTACGTATATCGTTAAATTCAATCTCCTGTGAATGAAGCGATCTCCCCGAAGTTTGTATATGATATTTAAGCATCTGTGAACGTTCATTACCACCATACTTATATTTCATTGCCTTTGCCCATATCCTGCGCGCAACCCGTCCTATAACAGAATATTCAGGATCAAGTCCATTTGAAAAGAAAAATGACAAATTGGGAGCAAAATCATTAATGGCAAGCCCTCGTGCCAGATAGTATTCAACATAGGTAAATCCATTAGCTAACGTAAAAGCCAGTTGCGTAACAGGATTTGCACCAGCTTCAGCGATGTGATATCCTGAAATAGACACCGAGTAAAAATTATTAATGGTATGCTTTATAAAATATTCCTGCATATCCCCCATCAGTTTCAATGCAAAATCAATTGAAAAAATACATGTATTCTGAGCCTGTTCCTCTTTCAATATATCTGCCTGCACAGTGCCCCTAACCTTTCGCAACGTTTGTGCCTTAATATTGTTGTATATCTCCTGAGGTAAAACCATATCACCACTAATACCAAGCAGTAGCAGACCCAGCCCATTATGCCCGTCCGGCAGCTGCTCTGCTCTATATTCAGGCTTTTTAGCATTTCTTTCATTATACAATGCTTCAATCTTCTTTTTTACCTCTTCAGTTAAACCATTTTGCTGTATATATACTTCACATTCTTGATCAATAGCTGCATTAAAAAAGTAAGCTGCCATTATTGGAGCAGGACCATTGATGGTCATTGAAACTGATGTGCTGGGATCAGTAAGCTTAAATCCTGAATATAACCTTTTTACATCATCAATAGTTGATATAGAAACACCTGAATTGCCAATCTTTCCATAAATGTCAGGTCGCCTATCTGGATTATAACCATACAATGTAACAGAATCAAAAGCAGTTGATAGACGCACAGCAGGCATATTATATGAAAGATAATGAAAACGTTTATTTGTTTTTTCTGCTATGCCTTCACCTGCAAACATACGGGTAGGATTTTCATCTTCACGTTTAAAAGGATATACGCCGGCGGTATAGGGGAATTCGCCAGGAAAATTTTCCTGCATATTCCATGTAATGATATCGCCCCAGTTCTCAAATTTTGGGACACTAACTTTGGGGATTTTTGTATGTGCCAATGATTCGGTATATGCTTTTACTTTTATTTCTTTATTTCGTACATGATATGTATAATATTCACCCTGATAATTTTTTTTCTTATCCTCCCATGTTTTTAAAATTGTTTTGCTGTCAGCGCTAAGTGATCCATATACCTCATGATACTTTTTATTAAGTTCATCAATTACTGAATGTTCACTCTTACTTTGTTTGTAATATTCAATACATTTTTTTATGCTATAAAGATAAAGGGCTTTTTTTGATTCTTCCAGAGTGTTATTATTATATTTTTTTATTGTTTCTGCTATTTCAGAAAGATATCTGGTTCTTTCAGGCGGTACAATATATACTATATCCTTCTTTTGTTTTTCGGCAACATA
>DAOLVF010000168.1:0-3638 GCA_035420565.1 Spirochaetota bacterium
TAATAACTGAATACATTAGCCTTAACTATCACCAGACATTGTGTGGTGGTACCGGTCATGCAGCAATACAGGTATTGGAAAATGCGGTTAAAACCAACCGAAAAGATTTTGTATTGATTGTGGAAGGATCAATACCTACAAAATCCGATGAATATTGCACCATTGGAGATATGGATGGCAGGATTATTGGAGCACGGGAATGGATTCAGAAATTAGGTGCTAATGCAATGGCATTGGTTGCTGTTGGTACATGCTCAGCATTTGGTGGCATTCCTGCTGCAAAGATACGGGCTAACGGTGATAATCCAACAGGGGCAACATCATTACAAACATTATTCCCCGATAAAAAGGTGATTAATATTCCAGGATGCCCGCCTCATCCTGACTGGATGGTTGGCACACTATTGCATGTATTATTAAAGGGGATGCCCGAACTTGATGAATATAGCAGGCCTCTTATGTATTTTGGAACTACTGTTCATGAAAAATGTGAAAGGCTTCCTGATTATAAACGAGGTCGATTTGCCAAACATTGGGGTGAAGAAGGATGTTTATACCTATTGGGATGTTTGGGTATGGATACAGGGTGTGATATACCTGCGCGGAAATGGGTGGGTGGCATGAACACCTGTACCGGTTGTGGATCAGGGTGCATTGGATGTACAGAACCTCCATTCCCGGATTATGGCAACAGAGGTATCTATAAGCATCTGATGGCAAGCAATAATGAAATTGAAAGCTTGCATCCACAGGTTGCTGAAACTGTACTAAAACTTAAGAATGGAGGTGTGATCAATGGCTAAGGTATTACTTGATCCAATTACCAGAATAGAAGGACACCTTTCAATTGAGCTGGATGTTCAGAATGGCAGGGTGGTTGATGCAAAAAGTAAAGGTGATATGTTCCGTGGTTTTGAGATGATATTAAAGGGACGGAATCCTGTAGATGCAAATCAGATTACACAGCGCATATGCGGAGTATGTCCTGTTTCACATGGTATTGCATCTAGCAAGTGTTTGGATGGAGCATTTGGTATTGTGCCAAATAAAAATGGACGCCTGCTCAGAAATTTAGTTCTAAGTGCTAACTATTTGCAATCTCATATTCTTCATTTTTATCATTTAGCCGCATTAGACTATGTGGACATCACTGCAATTTTAAAGTATAATGGCAGTGACAAAAAATTATTAGGATTGCGGGATTGGGCTAAGAATGAGCTTGAAGTTAAGAAAAACCGTCAGGATGCCGTTACGGCAGTTGCTCCATTCCTACCACGGTATGAAGGTGATTTTTATATCAAAGATCAGGACCTCAATATTGCAGCGATAGCTCATTATGTTGAAGCTCTGGATATAAGGCTGAAAGCTCATCAGATGGTTACACTGTTTGGTGGAAGAGCACCGCACCTTATTGGACTTGTTCCAGGAGGGGTAACTCAGGTGCCTACACGGAGTGGCATACGTCAGTATAAAAAGCTTTTAAAGCAGGTAGAAGAATTTATCAATGATATATATGTAAACGATATTATCGCTGTTGCTAAGGCATACAGTGACTATTTTAAGATTGGCCGTTATACAAACTTCCTTTCCTATGGTGTTTTTGAGGAGAATGCTGAGCAGACAGAATTCTTCTTTAAACGTGGTGTTTTTGATGGCAAAAAATTGCAGGAGTTTAACTCGGATAAAATTCGTGAACAGGTTCGTTTTGCCCGTTATAATTCAGGAAGCAACCTCCATCCTTATCAGGGACAGACAAATCCTGATCCGCACAAAGGTGGTGCATACACATGGCTTAAGGCTCCGCGATATGAGAATATGCCAATGGAAGTAGGTCCATTAGCCCGTGTTGTTGTAAATTATCTGGGTGGCAATGAAAGCGTAAAAAAAGAGGTTGATGCCTTGCTAAAGGTGTTCAATGCTGATATCGATGTAGTATTTTCAACACTTGGACGTCATGCATCACGAGCTATTGAATGTAAGCTGTTGTGTCAGCGAATGTATGAATGGCTTGATGAGTTGGAAGTTGGTGCAATGCCACGTTCAACCTATGAAATTCCTGATAAAGGTCAGGGTGAAGGCTTGACAGAAGCTCCACGCGGTGCATTAGGCCACTGGATAGTTGTTGAAGATAAGAAGATAGCTAATTATCAGTGTGTTGTTCCAACAACATGGTTCTGTGGGCCAAGGGGTGATGATGGTAGTTTGGGACCTGTTGAGCAAGCATTGCTTGGCACTCCAATCTCTGATCCCAAAAATCCAATTGAAGCAGCGCGCGTTGTCAGATCGTTTGACCCCTGTATAGCCTGTGCTGTTCATGTTGTAGAAGGTGACAAAGAGATTGGTACATTCAAGATCTGTTAGGTTTTTGAAATGGGTATAAGGGTATATTTTGTAACAGTGAGCTGCTTTGCATTAGGGCAGCTCACTTTTTTATAGAGGAGGAGTTCCCGTCGGCGTGCGGACACCCAGAGGAGATATAAAAGGTTGTTTACAAAACATGATAGGGTAAAAAATAATGCATTACCACAATGAACCATACGCTCAATAATTGCAGGATAATGCATTTTTAATTTAGTGTTTTTGCATATACAATGATATAACTACTATAATAGTATTTTAGCTGGTATGCAGTGTGATCATGATTTATTATAGGAGATTTTGATATGGAAATTCAGGTGTTACAAAATATATTTGAAGCCAATATCCAGAAGGCGGAAGAGATCAAAAAGCTCTTGAGCAATAAAAAGGTTTACATGATAGATATTATGAGTTCACCCGGCTCAGGGAAAACAACAATTACCGATAATATTATTGCTCATCTAAAGCCCTATTACAACATCGCCCTCATTGAAGGTGATATGGAGACAACCAAAGATTCTGAAAAATTGGCTAAGTATAGTATCCCTATTATCCAGATTGAAACAAAACTTTTTGGTGGAGCCTGTCATCTTGAAAGTTCATGGATAATGGGCTGTCTTGAACAATTTAATCTGAATGAGATTGATGTTGTAATAATAGAGAATATTGGCAATCTGGTATGCCCGGCTGAATTTGAATTGGGTGAGGATGAACGTATTGTTGTGCTTAGCATCACTGAAGGTGAAGATAAACCGGTGAAATATCCTCTTATGTTTAATTCATCACAGACACTATTGATAAATAAAATAGACCTGTTACCCTATCTTGATTTTGATATGGATGAACTATCGGAAAATATTAAGCGAACCAATCCCACAATGGAGATATTTAAAGTCAGTGGTAAAACCGGTGAGGGGATGGATGGTTTTTTAAATGCTTTGAAAAGACGCATAAAAGCAAAGATTGGTAAATGAAAATAATATCGCAACCAGTTTCTTACTCCATCAAGTGAAATGCCATTCCTTTGCTATTTGGGACTATCATCATGGTCTTTTTATTTTATTTATGGAGAATAGAGGATAATGCGTGGTGAAAGGGATGGTTGCTAAAGCCTAGACCATGCGATATGCGATATGTGAGGCAATAATTTTATTCTTAAGGGAGTTGTCCTATGTCTACAACACTTCTGTGGATTGGATTCAATGTTTTTGTACTGCTCATGCTCATGCTGGATCTGGGTGTTTTTAATAGAAAAGCACATGAGATAAAAGTGAAAGAGG
>DAOLVF010000169.1:0-3637 GCA_035420565.1 Spirochaetota bacterium
TCGTTATGCATCATGCAATATCCATTTGATGAGAGGAAAACTATATGAAAATGTCACGCTACCTTGTTCCTACACTGAAGGAGGATCCTTCTGATGCTGTTATTACAAGCCACAGGCTCATGTTGCGTGCCGGGCTTATACGAAAAGAATCGGCTGGCATGTATATCTATTTGCCATTGGGTTTGCGCGTATTACAGAAGATCATCACCATTATCAGGGAAGAGATGAACAAATCAGGTGCTTTAGAGTTTTTAATGCCCGAGCTTACCAGTGCCGATTTATGGAAGGAATCAGGGCGCTGGCATTCCATGGGTCCGGAGATGATACGCATAAAAGACCGTAATGGCATTGAGTATGCACTGGCACCCACCCATGAAGAAGCATTTACCAATGTTATTCGTATGGTAGTTGCCTCGTATAAGGATTTGCCTGTCAATGCATACCAGATCAATACAAAATTTCGTGATGAGATACGACCTCGTTTTGGTGTTATGCGCAGCAAGGAGTTCATCATGAAGGATGCGTACTCATTTGATAGTGATGAAGCTGGATTGGAAGATTCATATCAGATTATGCGGCAAACCTATCGTACCATCTTTAAACGATGCGGTCTGGAAACAATCCCGGTTGAAGCCGATACCGGTTCAATGGGTGGCAGTAACTCAGAGGAATTTATGGTGGCATCAGAGGTTGGTGAGGAGGTACTGCTGCTGTGTGAGGTGTGTGGCTATAAATCCAATCAGGAGCGGGCAACCTGTCAGTATCAACTATCGCCCACAAACGAAGATGAAGAAGCGTTAGCTATTGTCGATACCCCTGATGTGCGCACCATCAATGAGCTTGTACAGTTTTTTGGTTGTAGCGCTCATACATTTTTAAAAAGTTTAATCTATGTTGCAGATGGCACCCCTATTATGGCAGTGGTGCCGGGCGATAGAGAGATAAACGAGGTGAAACTTAAAAATACACTGAATGCTGTTGACTTAGAACTTGCACCTGACGCTGTAGTTGAGGAGGTGACCGGGGCGCCTGTAGGTTTTGCCGGTCCCATTCTTGTGAAGGGGAAAGCCTTAAGAATAATTTTTGATACTCAGATAAAGACTATCAAAAATGCCATTACCGGCGCAAACCAGAGGGATAAGCATTACAAAGGTGTTAATCCAGGACGTGATTTTGTTATTGGACAGGAAGCTGATATAGTACTGGTTGTGGCTGGTGATAGGTGTCCCCATTGTGGCAATGCGCTTATTGAAACAAGAGGGATTGAGGTTGGCCATATTTTCAAATTGGGATATAAATATACCAGAGCAATGAATGTGAAAGTTCTTGATAAAAACGGTAAGGCAATCACGCCTATTATGGGATGTTATGGGATAGGTGTTAACCGTACTATGGCAGCAGTCATTGAACAGCACAATGACGACAGAGGTATTATATGGCCAATGAGTGTTGCTCCGTTTCAGGTACATTGCATCAGTTTAGCAAAGAATGAAAAAGAAGAGGGTGCGGCTGACACAATCTATTCGATGCTTGTTGATGCGGGCATTGAGGTTTTGTATGATGATCGCACGGCAAGCCCTGGCTTTAAATTTGGCGATGCGGATCTAATAGGCATTCCTATTCGCATTACGCTGGGAAAAGCATTTTTTGGCGATAGTTCCTCGATAGAGGTTAAGCTGCGGAATAAAGACGAAAAAATAATCATTGCAAAAGATATGATTGTGGATTACTGTAAAAAGCAGATTGTCCAGATGTTACAGAAACTCAACGCATAACCTTGTTTCCCGGCGTTAATAGTGCTATACTTGATACTATGATGGAATATAGTACAATAGCGGTTTTACTGGTGCTATCGCTTGCTTATAGCATTCATTATATTATCAGGGCGATAGTTACTGTCAATGAATGTAACTGTGACAATTGTGCTATTGATTGTGAAAGAAAAAGGCGCCCCCAAAAGCGCCTTGTTTAAAATAATTTTTAGGGAAGAGCAACCACAGACTTATGGCTGAAGCACAACCTCTTCATTATTTTTGCTGCTTGTTATAGGGTCAATGAATTTTACTATTTTAGTGACAAGCTTAATCTTGGAGCGAGCTTTACCATCCTCACCCTGCCATCGGTCCTGTTTTAACCGCCCTGTTGCCTGGACAAGCCTGCCTTTTTTGATATGTTCAGCACAGAGGTCGGCAAGCTTGTCCCATGTTTCAATATCAATGTAGGATGGATAAGGTTTTGTTTCGCCTTTTGTTGGATAATCAAGCACAATGGCAAATGTGCATACTGATTTTCCTGTTTTTGTTTTTTTTAAGATTGGGTCATGAACAACTCTTCCCTCAAGATCGATTGGTTTAACCATAGTAACACCTCGTTTACTATAAATTTTGATAAAGAACTTTTCATTATATAAAACGCCGGAGATTGGAAAAATTAACACTTTGGGCAAAAATTTTTTAATTTTTTTAAAAAAATTTTAAGTTTATTAAGCTCTGACCCCAATTTTCTATGTGAGTAACCTTAATGCTGGTTTATTCCCTATAAAAATGCCATGAAAGGATTGTGTTTATTAGATGCATGTGATATAGTATAGTGAAGGAATTATGAAATACGTATCTTTGATTAAATAAATTACATTAATAAGGGTGAAGATAGTATGGCAACAGAGAAGAAATCACCAAATCAGGAATTGCAGGAAAAGTTGAGTGTAAAAAAAGAGAGTGCATGGCTATTATTGAACGATAAGGTTAATGATATATATGATTTTGCGGAAGAGTATAAACAATTCATTGGGAAAAATAAAACTGAGCGACTGTGCGTGCGGTCAATGGTAGAAATGCTGAAGCAAAAAAAATATAAGGATATCCAAACGGTTAGCAAACTACTAAAAGGTGATGCCGTTTATAAAAACATAAAAGGGAAAAGTTTAATTGCCTGCAAAATAGGCTCTGACCCCACAAAAATCAGAATTATTGGCGCGCATATTGATTCACCTAGATTAGACTTAAAACCCTACCCATTATATGAAGATGCGGAGGTTGCACTTTTGAAGTCACATTATTACGGAGGGATAAAAAAGTACCAGTGGGTTAATATACCACTGGCAATACACGGTGTTGCATTTACAAAAGATGGTCATCGTGTTGAAATCCATATTGGCGAAAATCATGATGAACCGCGATTCATTATTCCTGATTTACTACCACACCTTGCAAAAGATCAGATGAAAAAGACTGGTGAAAATATAATAGAAGGTGAAGAACTTAATATTCTATTTGCGCATATCCCGATTGATGATAAGGACATAAAGGAAAAGATTAAATTGAATGTATTGCAATACCTCCATACCACTTATGGACTGGTAGAAGAGGATTTTATTGCTGCTGATATTGAACTTGTACCTGCTATGCAGCCTGTAGATATTGGCATTGATAAAGGGCTTATTGCAGGGTATGGTCAGGATGATAGGGCCTGTGCTTATACTGTATGGAAAGCTTTAGTAGATGCTGGTAATTGCAAAGATACAGTTATAATGTATTTGGCAGATAGGGAAGAGATAGGTTCTATGGGTGATACAGGAGCAGAAAGTTTTGTGTTTATACATTTTATGCGTGAATATATACGAAAAACGGGTATAACG
>DAOLVF010000170.1:0-3606 GCA_035420565.1 Spirochaetota bacterium
CCACGCAATCCTGCTACAATAGCTGATAACGTTGGTGATAATGTAGGTGACGTTGCAGGTATGGGTGCCGACCTTTATGAATCATATTGCGGTTCTATACTTTCTACCGCTGCATTGGGAGCTGCACTGCCGCTTATTGGCATTGAAAATATCAATGCTGTTATCGCTCCTATGATTGTTGCCGGATTGGGTATTCTGTTCTCGGTTATAGGTATCTTTTTTGTAAGGACTAAAGAAGATGCATCAATGAAAACTCTCCTTGCTGCATTAAACCGTGGTGTATGGGGAAGCTCATTTTTACTCATTATTGCTCTGGCTGTTCTTGCACACGTCAACATAATAACATGGGGTGTTTTTGGTTCTTCAATAGCCGGTTTGGTAGCTGGCTTAGTTATTGGAAAATCTACTGAATATTATACCGCAGATGATTACGCGCCAACTCAGGGTATTGCAAAACAGCATGTAATGGGTCCGGCAACAGGTATTCTTGATGGTATTTCAGTTGGTATGATGTCAACTGCAATACCGGTTGTTACTATTGTAATAGGTATTTTAGCTGCTTATGGATTGGCAGGGGGATTTGGATCAGATCTGCACGCAGTATCAAGAGGGCTTTATGGTATTGCATTTGCTGCAGTTGGTATGCTCTCCACATTAGGTATCACGCTGGCAACCGATGCTTATGGTCCAATAGCTGACAATGCCGGCGGCAATGCTGAAATGAGCGGGTTGGGCAAAGAAGTAAGAACAAAGACTGATGCGCTTGATATGCTGGGTAATACCACCGCTGCGATAGGGAAAGGTTTTGCTATTGGTTCTGCGGCTCTTACTGCTATGGCGCTTATTGCTGCATATATTGAAGAAGTTAAAATGTGGATTAGTAAGTACGCTGCACAAAGTATAGATGGCTTTTTTCAGGTTGGCACCATAAAATTTTATAATTTTATGCCAGAAAATGTAACAGCTGATTTAAATAACGTTTTAATTAAAAATGCAACAATTGGTGATTTTGTTAGGGCATACGATATTACACTGTTAAATCCAATGGTTATAGCTGGATTGTTCCTGGGAGCAATGATGGCTTTCTTAATTACTGCTCTTACTATTAAAGCAGTTGGCAAGGCTGCAGGCGCAATGGTTGAAGAAGTGCGACGCCAATTCAAGGAATTCCCTGGTATTTTGAAAGGTACTCAGAAACCAGATTATGCCCGTTGTGTTATGATTTCAACAGCAGGTGCACAAAAAAAGATGATCCTTCCTTCAATATTAGCTTTAACAGTACCTATAGCTGCTGGTTTACTGCTGGGTGTTGCAGGAACAACAGGAGTATTAGCAGGTGCATTGGCAGCCGGTTTTTCACTTGCTTGTATGCTCAATAACGCCGGTGGTGCATGGGATAATGCAAAGAAATTTATTGAAAAAGGCAACTATGGTGGAAAAGGCTCTGATCCGCATAAGGCTGGTGTTATAGGTGACACGGTAGGCGATCCATTTAAGGACACTTCCGGACCATCACTTAATATTCTTTTAAAGCTTATGAGTATGGTATCTGTAGTTTTTGCTGGAGTTGTTGTTCACTTTTACCCGCAAATTGCTAAACTATTAGGATTAATGAAATAATTAAAAAAAGAAAGGGGCTTTTAAGCCCCTTTCTTTTTTATTCCTGATATATTGGCTTTCCTAATTCTTGAAATGAAAATAATTTAAATGCTCTTGAACCGTCATAATCAAGGATTCTTAAGTCATCTGATTCATGTAAATCACTTACTACAATATCAAAATGCCCTCCATATCTTTTTTTTGCTTCCTCAACTGGAATTTCATAGGCAATAAATTTGTTGATACCTTTAGCAGCAAATTTTTCTTTAAGTTTGTCATTCATAAAACTATCATATGATGTTAAATATATCAAAGCACCACTCCCTGATATAATAAGTCCCGCTTTCATAGCACAACCTCCTTTATAAAGAATATTATTATTTTTTATTAAATATATTTATAAAGTATACATAAATCAATACTATACTATAATATTAAAAAATTTTTTTAAAAATTGGAAATACTTTTAAACATTACTATTACAAACATGCAACAAAGTATCATAATAATTTTTAGATAATGTATCTATTATTGATATATTGTAATTGTACTACTTTCGTATCTTTAGCATTGAACAAAACTGATACATACCGAGCAGCTAAAGATAGAACAATAAAGCGCACCATTTATTGGTGTGCTTTTACTTTTAATGCTTGATTTTTACAGGTTGCATTATATTAAAAAGAAAAATATACATTCACAAGAGGTTTTATCATGGAATATGCCCCTTTCCGAATAGAGGTTTACTATACCATCCTTGATTCACGTGGAACTATCGTACAAAAAAAATTAAACTATTTAGGTTATCCTGTTGAAAAGGCTGTACGTACCGATAACTATCTTATAAATATTCAGCTTACAGAAGATGAAATTGTAAAAGTTGCGCAATCTCTCATACAACCGGTAACTCAAAACTATACTATCAATAAAGCATTTGCCCCTGAAATTTTTACCTATGCCATTGAGATTGGGTACCTTCCGGGAGTTACCGATAATGTTGCCCATACAACACGCGAGATGATAGAAGATATCATCAAAAAGCCGCTGAATCCTGAAAAGAGCGTATTTACATCCTTTACCTATTTTTTATGGGGGAGTATTGATGCAAATACTATAGTTGATATATCCACAGAATTATACAACCCATTGATTCAGAGAGCAACTATTTTAAGCTATAATGATTATGTGTACCATAATGGGATGGGTAATGCAATACCGGTTGTTACCCTGCATGAAGATACAAAAGCTGAAATTGTTTCGTTAGATATATCCAACGAAGAGCTTGTTGCTTTAGGGAAAGAAGGAATAAAAAATCCTGATGGAACACGCCGTGGGCCTCTTGCACTGGATATGCTTTCTCTGGAAACTATAAAAAAATATTATCAAGAAATTGAAAAAAGAAATCCCACTGATGTTGAGCTTGAATCAATAGCACAAACATGGAGTGAACATTGCAAGCATACCATCTTTGCAGCACAGCTTGATGAAATAACTGATGGTATTTTCAAACACTATATAAAAGAAGCAACGGTAAGAATACGACGTGAAAAAGGAAAAGATGATATATGTGTTTCAGTGTTTTCAGATAATGCCGGTGGAATTGAATTTGATGACGAATATGTTATTGCTGATAAAGTTGAAACACACAATAGCCCAAGTGCATTGGACCCCTTTGGTGGAGCTATTACCGGAATTGTAGGAGTAAACAGGGATGCTATTGGTTTTGGATTGGGAGCAAAACCCGTTGCTAACCGATACGGTTTTTGCTTTGCCAATCCTTTTGATACAAAGCCTTTATATAAAACAAAAGATAAAAATTCAAAGATGCTATCGCCAAGAAGAATTATGGAGGGAGTCATCCATGGGGTGAATGTAGGTGGCAACTGTTCGGGCATTCCAACTCCCCAGGGATTTGTTTATTTTGATGACCGATATAAAGGTAAACCATTGGTGTTTGTTGGAACTATTGGGTTAATCCCAAAAAAAATTAATGGCAAAAATTCAGTA